>NZ_JBIRUY010000003.1:188653-352080 GCF_044335305.1 Streptomyces sp. NPDC020490
GGGGGGGGGGGGGGGGGGGGGCCCCCCGGCGGGCGGGGGGCGGGGGGGCGGGGGGGGGGCCGGGGGCGGGGGGGGGGGGGGGGGGGGGGGCCGGCCCGCCGCCCGCGGCCGCCCCCCCCCGCCGCCCGGAGCGCGTCGAACGCGGGTCCCGGCGGCCCCGGTTCACTTCGTGGCGCCCCGCGCGAACCCGTTGTAGATGTAGCGCTGGAGGAAGAGGAAGACGACGAGCGTGGGCACGATGACGAGGATCGCGCCGGCCGAGATGTCCTCCCAGTGGGCGCCGAAGGGGCCCTTGAAGCGGAACAGGGCGGTGGACATGGTGCCCAGGTCCTCGGAGGGCATGTAGAGGAACGGGATGTAGAAGTCGTTGTAGACCGTGATGCCCTTGATGATGACGACGGTGGCGATCGCCGGCTTGAGCAGCGGGAAGATGATCCGCCAGTAGATGGTGAGCGCGTTCGCGCCGTCGAGCCGGGCGGCCTCGTCGAGGGAGACCGGGATGGAGCGGATGAACTGCAGGAAGATGTAGATGGACACGATGTCGGTGCCCATGTAGAGCAGGATCGGCGCCCATCGGGTGTCGAAGAGGCCGAAGCTGTTGACCACCTGGAAGGTGGCGACCTGCGTGGTCACGCCCGGCACCAGGGTGGCGACCAGGAACAGCCCCATGACCAGCTTCTTGCCGCGGAAGTGGAAGCGGTCGATGGCGTACGCGGTCATCGAGCCGATGATCACCGTGCCGGTGATGGAGAACAGCAGGATGAACGCGGTGTTCCCGAACGCCGTCAGCATCTGGCCGTCACGGAAGGCGGTGACGTAGTTGGAGAAGTTCAGCCAGTTGCCGGGGAGCTGGAACGCGCCGCCTCCGTCGGTCGCCTCCTTCGCCGTCTTCAGCGAGGTGAGGAACACCACGGCCAGCGGGATCAGGACCACCAGCGAGGCCAGGACCAGGGACAGATAGATGAGGGCCGAGCCGATGCCCCGGGGGCGACGGCCGTCCACCGCGTTGGCGGTCATCGGAGCCTTCTTTCGTGGATACCCCGGCCGTCAGGCCGGGATAGGGATACCTCCCGCTTGCGGGGGAGGAACAAAGCTGCTGCGGAGCAGGGCAGGAGAGGCCGGTTCGCCGCCAAGGCGGACGGGCGTCCACCGCCAACCGACCGGTCCCGGCCACTCACAGAATGACTGATAGCGTGCGAGGCGTGACACGGCAGGTCAAACGGGCGTTCAAGTACCGCTTCTACCCCACGAACGAGCAGGCGGCGGAGCTGTCGCGCACGTTCGGCTGTGTCCGCCTCGTGTACAACAAGGCGCTGGAGGAGCGCACCCGGGCCTGGCACGACGAGCAGCGCCGGATCTCCTACGTGCAGTGCTCCGCCGCGCTCACGGAGTGGAAGAAGACCGAGGAGCTGGCCTTCCTGACGGAGGTGTCCTCCGTACCGCTCCAACAGGCGTTGCGGCACCTTCAGACGGCGTTCAGCAACTTCTTCGCCAAGCGCGCGAAGTACCCGCGCTACAAGTCGCTCAAGAAGTCCCGCGCGTCGGCCGAGTACACCCGCAGCGCCTTCAAGTGGCGCGACGGGCGACTGACGCTGGCCAAGATGGCCGAGCCCCTGGACATCCGCTGGTCGCGCCCTCTCCCGGAGGGTACGCAGCCCACGACGGTGACCGTGTCCCGCGACGCGACGGGACGCTGGTTCGTGTCCCTGCTCTGCGAAGACACCGTCACCCCGGCGCCAGCCACGCATGCGGCGGTCGGCCTGGACGCCGGGATCACCTCCCTGGTGACCCTGTCCACCGGGGAAAAGATCGCCAACCCGAAGCACGAACGGCGAGACCGCGCCCGCCTCGCCCGCGCGCAGCGCGAGCTGTCGCGGAAAGAGAAAGGCTCTGCCAACAGGGAGAAAGCCCGTCGCAAGGTCGCCCGCGTCCATGCCCGGATCGCCGACCGACGCCGGGACTTCCTGCACAAACTGTCGACCCGACTCGTCCGTGAGAACCAAACGGTCGTGATCGAGGACCTCACCGTCCGCAACCTGCTCAAGAACGGCAGGCTCGCGCGCGCCATCTCGGACGCGGCCTGGACGGAGCTGCGATCCATACTGGAGTACAAGTGCGCCTGGTACGGGCGCGAACTCGTCGTGATCGACCGCTGGTTCCCGTCCAGCAAGCTGTGCGGGGCCTGCGGCACGGTCCGCGAGAGGCTGCCGCTGAACTTCCGCGAGTGGACGTGCGCCTGCGGCACGGTGCACGACCGCGACGTGAACGCGGCACGCAACATCCTGGCCGCCGGGCTGGCGGCGTCCGCCTGTGGAGACGGTGTAAGACCTCAACGGGAGTCCTCCCGGACGGGGCAGTCGTCAATGAAGCAGGAACCCCAGCGGGTGACCGCTGGAGTCCCCCGCTTTTAGGCGAGGGAAGAAGTCAAACGAGGTCCACCTTTTCGTCGGGCACGAGGCGGCGCTGGATCCAGGTGATCAGCAGGATGAACAGGAGCAGGACGACGGCGGCGGCGGAGGCCAGGCCCGTCTTGTTGAACTGGAACGCCAGCTTCACCGTCTGGATGACGAACGTGGTGGTGCCGGTGGCGCCGCCGGTCATGATGTAGGGGATCTCGAAGACCGACAGGGAGCCGGACACGGCGAGGATCACGCTCAGGCTGACCACGGGCCGGATGCTCGGCAGGATCAGGTAGCGGAACTGGTGCCAGCGCGAGGCGCCGTCGAGTTCGGCCGCCTCGTACAGCTCGCCCGGGATGGACTGGATCGCCCCCAGGAAGAGCACGAAGTTCAGGCCGGTGAAGCGCCAGACGGACACGCCCGCCAGGGAGACGTTCGCGGACGTCGGGGTGGAGAGCCAGGCGTGGTCGGTGCCGGCGCCGAACCAGGACAGCACCGAGTCGAGGGTGCCGCCGTCCTGGAAGAAGTACAGGAAGACGAACCCGATGGCGACGCCGTTGATCAGGTACGGGAAGAACAGGATTCCCTTGAAGAGGTTGCGCAGGCGCAGGTTGAAGCTCAGGACGGTCGCGAAGTACAGGGCGACGACGATCTGCACGGCGGACGCGGCCAGGTAGTAGAAGCTGACGAAGAACACCCGGAACAGCTCGGGCCGGGTGAACAGCTCGACGTAGTTGTCGGTCCCGGTGAGGTGGATCTCCGGGCTGACGCCGTCCCAGTCGGTGAAGCTGTAGTAGATCATGTTCGCCACGGGCACGTAGGTGAACGTGATCAGCAGAACCAGCGGGACCAGCAGGAACAGCCACGGGGTGGCCCTGCGCAGCGCTCCGCGGCGGGGACGGGAGCGGGAACCGCCCGTCGCCCGGCCGGCGCCGGCGCCCGCGGCGGTGCTCTCCTTGTCCACGCGTGCGGTGGACCTGTGGGTGGTGTGGGTCATGTCGGCCTTTCGGTCGTCCGCGGACGCGGTCGGCGGGCCGGGCCCGGCGAGGAGAAGTCCGTCACCGGGCCCGTCGCCCGCGGTCCGTCAGGAGCCCGCGGTCTTCTCCGCCTCGCTCCACTTCTTGTCGAGCTCGGCGAAGTAGTCCTTCAGGCTTCCCTTCTGGACGCCGCGCGCCATGTCGACCAGCTTCTGCCGGTAGTCGGGCTTGGCCAGGCCGATCTCGGCGGCGTTGTCGATGGCGTTGACCTCGCTGCTCTTGGCGTCGGACCGCTCCAGCATCGTGACACCGTTGTCCTCGAAGGGCTTCAGGGTGTCGGGCAGGGCGCCGGACTTGAGCGTGGGGATCGAGCCTTCGTTCTGCGCGAAGCCGGACTTGTCGGCGAACCAGTCGACCCACGCCCGCGCGGCGGCCTTGTTCTTGGAGTGGATGCTCACCGCTTCCTGGTAGTCGGAGGAGAGCATGCTGCAGAACTTGCCGTTCGTCTGCGCGGGGAACGGCATGAAGCCGATGTCGTCGGGGTTCTTCCCGGCCGTCTTCGCCGCGTTCTGCATCTGGCTGATGGCCCAGGAGCCGAGCTGCATGGTGGCTATCTGACCGCGGGCGATCATGCCCTTGGAGTTCTCCCAGTTGGTGGTCGTGGGGTCCTTCTCGACGAGCTTGTCGTGGACGACGTCGTAGAGCAGCGTGTCGATGACGTTGAGGTCGGTGCCCGCCGCCCACGGGGCGGTGGAGGTGGCCAGCTTGTCGTTGGCCGTGGCGTCGCAGGTGACCGAGCCGACGCTCGCGGCGCCGGCGGTCAGCGGCCACAGGTCCTTGAAGTTCGTGTAGTACGGCACCGCGCCGGTCTTGGCCTTGATGGCCTTGAGGTCGGCGACGAACTCCTTCGGGCTGGTGGGCCAGTCGGTGATGCCGGCCTTCTTCCAGACCGCCTTGTTGTAGACGAAGCCGTCGGCGTTGCCCACGGTGGCGAGGCCGTAGACCTTGCCGTCGACGTTCGCCTTGTCGGTGAAACGGTACTTCTTGCTCAGTTCACCGGCGCTGCCGAGGGAGGCGAAGAAGGAGGGGTAGTCCTTCTTGGCGATCGCGTTCGGGATCATCAGCACGTCACCGTAGTTGTCGGTGTTCATGCGGATCTTGACTTCACCCTCGTAGTCGGTGATGCCGTCGAACTTCACCGTCACCTTGGGATAGATCTTGTTGAACGCGGCCGCGTACTTCTTCAACGTGCCGTTCTGCACCAGGTCCGTGCGGTGTGTCAGGACCGTGATGGTGCCGGACACCTTCGCCGGGTCGGTCGCCGCGTCGGCGGACTCGCCCTTCGTCGCCGCCGCCCCGGTGCACCCGGTCGCGGTGAGCGCCGTGACGGCGATCAGTGCGGCGACGGCCAGCGTCTTCCTCCCCATATACCCCAGCTCCCTCTGTCTTGCGGCTCAGGCCCGCCTTTGGGCTGTCGGCACTATGGCACCGACCAATTGAACCGGTAAAGCTCACCCCCTCGCCGTGATACCCAATCGTTACCCGAGGGTTTCCGGATGGGGCGGAATTCGACCGGTTGGACCTGCGCAAGAACAGCGGAAAACCCACCAAACAGGCTCGTACCGCACAGGACTATACCGGTTTATGGACATCGCTTGCCGGTACAGCTAAGTTGGCGTGCGCCACGACCAGAACGACCTTGCATCAGGTGAGGGGAGCCGCACATGAAGGACGTCACCCTGCTCAGCGACGGGTGGGGGCTGCGCCATGAGGACGCGGTGCTGCCCGCCCGGGTACCGGGCTGCGTGCACAGCGATCTGCTGGCCGCGGGGCTCATCCCGGACCCTTTCATCGGCGCCAACGAACACGAGGTGGCCTGGGTCGGCGACCGCGCCTGGACCTACGTCGCCCGGCTCACGGCCGACACCGCGCACGAGCGCACCGACCTCGTCTTCGACGGTCTGGACACCGCGGCCGAGATCGCCCTGGACGGGGAACCGCTCGGCCGGACCCGCAACATGCACCGCTCCCACCGGTTCGACGTCACCGGCCGCACCGGGGAGCTCCGGGTGCGTTTCGCCCCGGCCCGCGAGGAGGCGGAAGCGGTACGGAAGACGGTCGGCGACCGGCCCAACGTCTATCCCGAACCGTCCCAGTACATCCGCAAGATGGCGTGCAGCTTCGGCTGGGACTGGGGCCCGACCGTCGTCACCGCCGGAATGTGGCGGCCGGTCCGCCTGGAGCACTGGTCGACCGCCCGGATCTCCCAGGTCCGGCCCCTGGTCACGGTCAGCGGGAACCGGGGCCGGGTCGAGATCCACCTCACCGTGGAACGCACCGCCGGCGGCGGTGGCCGTCCGCTGACCGCACGGGCGTCGGTGGCCGGGGTGGACACCGAGGTCACCTTCGAGGACGGCCACGCGCTGCTCGAACTGGACGTGCCCGACCCGCGGCTGTGGTGGCCGCGCGGGTACGGCGAACAGCCGCTGTACGACCTGGCCGTCACCCTCGCCGACGGCGACACCGCGCTGGACACCTGGCAGCGCCGGATCGGCTTCCGCACGATCGAGCTCGACCGCAGCGCCGACGAGCACGGCACCGGCTTCACCCTGGTCGTCAACGGCGTACGCCTCTTCGCCCGCGGCGTGAACTGGATCCCCGACGACGTCCTGCCCTCCCGCGTCACCCCGGAGCGTTACCGGCACCGCCTCACCCAGGCCGCGGAGGCGAACATCGACCTCGTCCGCATCTGGGGCGGCGGCATCTACGAGGACGACGCCTTCTACGACGTGTGCGACGAGCTCGGGCTCATGGTGTGGCAGGACTTCCTGTTCGCCTGCTCCGCCTACCCCGAGGAGCAGCCGCTGCGCGGCGAGGTGGAGGCCGAGGCGCGGGAGAACGTCGTACGCCTGATGCCGCACCCCTCGCTGGTGCTGTGGAACGGCAACAACGAGAACCTCTGGGGCTTCCGCGACTGGGGCTGGGAGCCCGAACTCGCCGGTGACTCCTGGGGCGAGGGGTACTACCTCGGTCTGCTGCCGCGTGTCGTCGCCGAGTTGGACCCGACCCGGCCGTACACCGCGGGCAGCCCCTGGTCCGGTTCCTGGGACCACCACCCCAACGACCCGGCGCACGGCACCCACCACTCCTGGGAGGTGTGGAACCGCCGGGACTTCGCCGAGTACCGCGACAGCGTGCCCCGGTTCGTCGCCGAGTTCGGCTGGCAGGCGCCGCCCGCCCTGGCCACCCTGCGCCGCGCGCTGCCCGGCGAGGACCTCGCCCCCGACTCGCCCGGCATGCTGCACCACCAGAAGGCCGAGGACGGCAACGGCAAGCTCAACCGCGGTGTCGAGCACCACTTCGTGCTGCCCGAGGGCACCGGGGACGCCTTCGACCGCTGGCACTACCTGACCCAGCTCGTCCAGGCCCGGGCCGTCGCCGCGGGCATCGAGCACTGGCGCTCCCACTGGCCGCGGTGCGCGGGCACCGTCGTATGGCAGCTGAACGACTGCTGGCCGGTCAGCTCCTGGGCGGCCATCGACGGGGACGGCCGGCTCAAGCCGCTCTACCACGAACTGCGGCGCCTGTACGCCGACCGGCTGCTCAACCTGCAGCCCGCCCCCGAGGGCGTCGTACTCGGCCTGGTCAACCAGTCGGCCGAGCCCTGGCGGGCCGAGGTCACCGTGCGCCGGACGAACGCCGACGGGACGGTGGCGGCCCAGGTGCCGATCACCGTGGAGGTGGCGGCGCGTGACGCGGTGCGGACCCCGCTGCCCGTGGACGCGCTCGGCCTCCCCGGCGACGGGCAGTTCCTGGTCGCCGACGTGGACGGACTGCGCGCCGTGCACTTCCCCGTGCCGGACCGTGAATTCCCCTATCCGCATCCGGGGTTCGACGTCCGGGTGGAACCGATCGCCGGTGATGCCGATACAGTCGATGTCGTGGTCACAGCGCACACCCTGGTACGAGACCTCTTCCTGCAGCCCGACCGCCTGGCCCCCGACGCGGTGGCCGACACCGGTCTCGTCACGCTGCTCCCCGGCGAGGAGACGAGGATCCGGGTCGGCGGCTGGCCCGGCCCCGACGCCGGACGGGCCCGCGCGGCGCTCTTCTGTGTGGAACCGGCGTGAGCGCACCCACCCAGCGCGTCACCATCAAGGACGTCGCGGCCCGGGCCGGCGTGTCGAAGGGGGCGGTGTCGCTCGCCTTCAACGGCAGGCCCGGGGTCTCCGACGCCACCCGGGACCGCATCTTCCAGGCGGCCCGGGATCTGGGCTGGGCCCCCAACGCCCGCGCCCGCTCCCTGTCGACCGGCACCAAGGTGGACACCATCGGCCTCGCGATCTGCCGACCGGCCCGGCTGCTCGGCCTGGAGCCCTTCTACATGGAGTTCATCTCCGGGGTCGAGAGCGTGCTGGCCGAGCGGTCATGCTCGCTGCTGCTGCACCTGGTGCGGGACGTGGACGAGGAGATCGAACTCCAGCAGCGGTGGTGGCAGGGCCAGCAGACCGGCGGATCGATCCTGGTCGACTTCCGCGAGAACGACCCCCGGGTACCCGCGCTGCGCGCCATCGGGCTGCCCGCGGTGGCGGTCGGCCACCCGTCGCTGACGGGCGGCTTCACCTCGGTGTGGACGGACGACGCCACCGCCGCCACCGAGGCCGTGCGGTATCTGGCGGCCCTCGGCCATCGCCGCATCGCCCGCGTCGGCGGTCCCACCGGGCTCGGCCACAGCGCCATCCGCGCGAAGGCGTTCTCCGAGGCCACGCGGGAACTGGGCATCTCCGACGACCTGCAGATCGCCACCGGTTACGAGGGCGAGGAGGGCGCCCGCGCCACCCGTTCCCTGCTGCTCATGGCCGAGCGGCCGACGGCCATCCTCTACGACAACGACATCATGGCCGTCGCCGGTGCCGCCGTCGCCGCGGAACTGGGCCTCTCGGTGCCGCGCGACCTCTCCCTGCTCGCCTGGGACGACTCCCAGCTGTGCCGGCTGACCCACCCGCCGCTGTCCGCGATGAGCCACGACGTGCACGGCTTCGGCGCCGACGCGGCGCGGACCCTGTTCGCGGTCATCGACGGCGAGGAACCCGCCTCCCACCAGGTCGCGACCCCCTCACTCACCCCACGCGGATCTACGGCGCCACCGCTGAGGTGAGGCCGGTGCCCGCGTCTGCCCCAACACCGGCACCGGCACCGGCACCAGCACCGTGGCGGGTGCCATCCGCCCGGAACGGCACACCGCTCACCGGGACGTCGGTCGCAGGGCGCCGGCCGCAGCCCGGGGCGGGCAGCGCCGCGGGCCGCGGCCGGGTCTTCGGGGTCATGGGCCATGGGTCATGGGCCATGGGCCATGGGTCGTGAGTCATGAGTCATGGGTCGTGAGTCATGAGTCATGGGTCGTGAGTCATGGGTCATGGCCCGGACCCGGCCGGTCCCCGGGACCATGCCGTCAGGAGCCGCCGGCCGCCAGACCCCGGGCGTGCAGCCAGGCCAGGTGCTCCCGCGGGGTCGAGCCGTAACCGCCGCCGTGGTCGGCGTACCGCCACACGCGGATGTCCCGCTCGCCGGTGTACCCGTTGTACGCCGCGTAGACCGTGGACGGCGGGCAGACCGGGTCCATCAGGCCCACGCTGAACAACGCCGACGCGGTGGCGCGGGCGGCGAAGTGCACCCCGTCGAAGTAGTCCAGCGTCGCGAAGGCGCGCTCCCAGGCGTCGGGCTTGTGCCGGCGCAGGTACTTCACCACCTCCACGTACGGGCCGTCGGAGGCGACCTCCGCACCCCGCCGGTAGTGGCACAGGAACGGCACGTCCGCGAGCAGCCCCGCCACCCGGTCGCCGGCCAGCCCCGCGACGGCCAGGGCGAGGCCGCCGCCCTGGCTTCCCCCCTGGACCACGATCCGGTCGGCGTCCACCTGCGGCAGCGCGCGGGCGGCGTCCACGGCACGGACGCAGTCGGTGATCAGACGCCGGTAGTAGTGGTGGCGCGGGTCGTCGATGCCCCGGGTCATGAACCCCTCGACCCACTGGGTGCCCTCCCCCGCGTCCCGGTCCGGGGTGTCGTGCCCCTGGCCCCGGCTGTCGACCACGAGGTTGGCGAAGCCCGCGGAGGCGAAGAGGAGATGGTCGGTGGGCAGGCCCCGGCCACCGCTGTAGCCGATGTAGGTGACGACCGTGGGCAGCGGCTGCCCGGCTCCGGCCGGCACGATCAGCCAGGCGGCGACGGGCTCGCCGTTCCAGCCGGCGAAGCGCACGTCGTACACGTCCACCGAGGTGAGCAGCGTGTCGTGGACCGGGGTGACGCGGGGAGCGCTGTCCTGGGCGCGGGCCTGCTCCAGGGTGTCCTTCCAGAAGGAGTCGAAGTCCTCCGGGGCGGAGTGCGCGGCGCGGTAGGTGAGCAGGTCGTCGAGCGGTATGTCGGTCAGAGGCATGGGGCTGTTCCGTCGTCCTTCCGGTCTGGCGGGGGCGTCGACCACTATGCCGAGCGCGTGACAACGTTGTCCACACTGCTTCAGCACTTCGCGGATCCGGCCCACGGGCTCACCGTCGCAGCCGTCGCGAGCGCAGGCGTGACGGCTCCGTGAGGTCCGGCTGTCCGAGGGCACTGTTACCTTCCGCCCATGACCGCATCGGACGTTCTCCTCCGCCGCCTCGAGCAGGACTCGTCGCTGGCTGCCGCGCTTGCCTGGCCGGGTGGGTGACTTCGACATCGACCGCCGGAACCCCGTCGAGTACCTTGTCCTGCCGTCGGGCCGGCCGCTGCACCCGATAGCCGGATGCGGCGCCGGTGGCACCTATTTCCTCTGCGGGGAGACCGGGGCCGAGCAGCGGGTTGTCCTGCATCCCGATTCCGAGGGCCAGGCCACTCTGATCGGCGCCGATCTCATCGAGGCCATCACCCTCGTCGTCGTGCTGCCTTTCTGGCGCGACCTGGCGAAAGGCTGCGCGATCAGCGAACTCGGCTCGGACCTGCGAGCCGACCATCCGGACTTCGACGCCGAGTGCGACCGCCTCCTGCACACCCTTGGACTCCCTCCCGTCTCCGAGGAGGAAGCCGCCACGCGACTGCTGGCCGTGGCCGCACGCACGGCCCCGGACTACGTACCACGCGTACCTGACGACGATCACCTGCCGTACGAGCTTCTGTTCCCGAGCGGGCCTGCATAGGGAAGCCAGGGCTCACCCGAGGCGGTGGCGTACTCCGCGAGCAGGCCGACGTATTCGTCGACTCTGAGAACGCGCTCGGCCGGCAATGCCTGCAGCCCGTCCCGCGCCTCGTCCGCAATCGCCACTCACAGCGGCCAAGCGGTCAGCAGATCGCCGGGGCCGTAGGCGGCATCGAGGCCCGGACAGTCGACGCCGCTGCGCGAGACCGCCACGACGGGGACGGGTTCGTCGGTGAGGGCGGCCCGGTGCCGATGGAGAGCCGCCAGGTCGTGCCGGTCGAAGGGCGACTGCTCCAGCCACTTGATGGAGCCGACGAAGAGCAGCTCCTTGGCAATGGGGGCGCGATCCGCCCCGACGATGTCGATCTCGACGTCGTTGGTGCGGGTCCAGTAGCCGCCCACCGCGGGCGCCGCGGGGAGCAGGTCGTCGGGCAGTATCCGGGCGAGCGCCTCGCGGATGAGCGGCTCGATCGCCCGGCCGCGCCAGCTGGTCCAACTGTCCCGGATCCGCGCCAAGGTCAGATCGCCCCGCCCGCGCTCGATCTCCTCCATGGCGGGGCCGAGCAGGTGCAGCCAGAAGCGCAGGTAGGGATCTGCCACCCGGTAGCGCCTGTCCTTCGACGGACGCAGCGATACGGGCAGCTCCGCGGCGACGATCCGCTTGTGCGTGAGCAGCTCCAGGGCCCGCTGCAACGGCGTGGCCCCGATTCCGCCGGCCGCACGGGCGATGTTGGTGAAGGTCCGCTCACCGCTGCCGATGGCCGCCAGCACCGTACGCGCCTGAGCATGCGGGGGGAATTCGGCGGCCAACGAGCGCTCGGCCGACACCAGCAGGGCCGAGACGGGGTCATTCAGGGCCTCGCCGAGAAAGCCCCACAGCCCCGCGCCGTGCGGCCACTCCGCGCAGATCAGCGGCAACCCGCCGGTGACCAGCGCGGCGTCGAAGGCTTCCGCCGGCTCCAGCCCGAGCATCCTCCCCACCTCGGCGGGGTTCAGAGGCCCCAGCACCATCTCCCGGCCGCGCTGGTGGAAGGGTCGCCCGTAGCTGTTCAGAGCCTCCATCATCGACAGATCGGAGCCGATGAGGACCAGCAGCACCGGCCTGGTCTCCAGCACCCGGTCCCAGGCCCGTTGCAGCATCCCCTCGAAGGCACCATCGGCATCCATCAGGTACGGCACCTCGTCGATGACCAGCACGCTCGCCCGGTCGGCGGGCAGCGCCGCGGCCAGCACGTCGAACGCAGCGTCCCAGCTCTCCGGCCGCGCGGCGGCCACGAGCCCCGCCAACGGCAGTGTCGACGCCTGGGCGTCCCGGGCCAGCCCTGCCAGATCATCCCTGGAGGACGCACCAGTCGCCGCGTAGAACAGGAACGGAGCTCCGGAGCGCTCCGCGAAACGCTCGACCAGTCGCGACTTGCCCACCCGGCGCCGCCCGCGCAGCATCACGCACCGACCGGGCCGCTCGCCGCCGACCCCTGCCGCCACCTTCTGCAGCTCTCGCTCCAGCGTCGCCAGCTCCTGCCGACGGCCCACGAACTCCACCATGCCTGCCGACCTCCACGCACGTCACTAACAACAATGTTAGTAACATAGACGTTGGCAGAGTGCTCCGCCATGATTGTCCACGGGCCGCGACTTCCCAGCACCGTCCCGGGAGAGGCCAGGGGCCCGACCTCGGACGGCCGGGCCCGTTCGACCTGTACGTTTGCCAGATCGACGACGTGGCGACACGTCACCCGCCAGGCGTTGAAGCGGAACATCTGCGGGCTGATCCTGACCTGCTGCGGAGTCCACTTAAGGGCTCTGACCTGGACTTTCCACGTTGGCATGCGTTGGCCCCCAACGGCCGTTTACTGGTGTCCGCGGACTGGTCGGGGGTGCCGAGGCGGCGAAATCCATGGCACACCGGCGGGACGGGGGGACGACGGGGTCCAGTTCCGCTGGCCGACCATGGACGGCGGAGCGGACAAGGTCTCCCTGATCGAGGCCCAGCGCAATAACCAGGACTTCGGTGCCTGCGATCAGCACAGCTGGCGGTACGTCCGCCCTCCGGCCGAGGACGAGCCGCTCGACCCCGCCTGGCGCCCCATCGACCTGACACGTGACTCTCTCGAGGACTGGGCAGCCGAGGACCGCACTCCGTGGCCCGATGACCGCTCGGTGCTCTGCTGGTGGCTCGCCACCTTCTGGCGCCACAACCACCCGGCGTCATAACCTCCCACATCGAGCAACTCGTCCAGCAGCTCGTAGCACGACATTCGACTCACTGCCGCGCAGGACGCGGCAATCCGACGCGAAGGCGGGTGAGCACCCGACTCCCCTCTGTAGCATCATCTGACCAGGCGTTAGCAGCCCGGCACAGAGACTGGGAGGTCGGACGAGGGATGACGAGCACGCCGAAACCAGCGCAGCCGATCAGCCCAGCCGCCTACGGAGCCCTAGTCGGCGCGCTTAAGACGTCGTCTCATTTGGAGAGTCTGCGGTAGCAGATGAGGCTGCAGGCGATGGCGGTGAAGGCGAGGAAGTGTTCGGCCTTGCGCTCGTAGCGCCGGTGCAGGCGACGGCAGCCGGCAAGCCAGGACATCGTGCGCTCGATCGTCCAGCGGTGCCGGCCCAGCCGCGTGGATGACTCGATGCCCTTGCGGGCGATGCGGTGCCGGATGCCTCGCTTGCGTAGCCATCGGCGCAGGTGGTCGTAGTCGTAGCCCTTGTCCGCGTGGAGCTTGGCGGGCCGTCGTCTGCGCGGGCCGCGGCGGGAGCGGATCGGCGGGATGCCGCGCACCAGCGGTTCGAGTGCCTGGCTGTCGTGCAGGTTCGCGCCGGAGATGCCGACAGAGAGGGGTAAACCGGTCCTCTCGGTGATCAGGTGGATCTTCGAGCCCTTCTTGCCCCGGTCGACAGGATTCGGACCTGTCAGGTCCCCCCTTTCAGGGCCCGCATGTTCACCGAGTCGATCGCGCAGCGCGACCAGTCCAGGTCTCCGCGCGAGCCCAACTCGTCGAGGATGACGCGGTGGAGCTTCGCCCAGACCCGAGCGGCGGTCCATTCGGTGAAGCGCCGGTGCGCGGTCGGCCCCGAAGGGCCGAAGACCGGCGGCAACTGCCGCCAGGTGCAGCCCGTCGTGGCCACGAAGATGATCGCCGCGAGGACCTCACGGTCCCCGTACCGGCGCCGGCCTCCGCCCTGCGGCCGGGTCGGAGCAGGTGGTACCACCCGTTGGAACAGTTCCCACAGCTCGTCCGGCACCATGCGCTCAACCATCACCACACGGTGCAGACTACCCAGCACGCCAAATGAGACGGCGTCTTAGGCGAGGGCTTCGCGGGCGCGGCGCGCGAGATCGGCGGCGCCGGGAACGCGGCGGCGCTGATAGACCGCGAGCGTGGAGCGGATTGAAGTGATCGCCTTGCGGGTGCGGTCGGAGGTCATGCCCTCCATGAGGACGAGGGCCTGGGTCCAGGCGGCGACGGCCTCGTCGGCGCGGGCCAGCTCTGACCAGCCATTCGCCCCGGCTTCACCCGGAGGAACCAATGCGCCCGCCCTACCTGCTCCTCGACATCGACGGCGTCCTCGTACCCTTCCCCAACGCGGACGGCTCGACCCCGGCCACCCACGCCCGCCACGACGTCGTTCCCACCGGCCGGAGCGCCGACAACCCGGTCACCGTCTGGCTCGATCCCAACCATGGTCGCCTGCTCATGGACGTGATCCGTACCGGCCTGGTCACCCCCGTCTGGTGCACCAGCTGGCGGCAGGACGCCACCACCCTCATCGGCCCTTTACTTGGCCTCCCGGACCTGCCGTACGTCGACCTGCCGCGCCCCCGGATCACCACCAGCCACCCCAGCGGCTACCTCTGGAAGCGCGACCACGTCGACGCCTGGCTGGCGGACGCCCCCGCCGTCTGGATCGACGACGACTTCACCAGTCTCGACCACGCCTGGGCGGCGGAGCGCACCGCCGAGGGGACGGCAACTCTCCTCGTCCAGCCCGACCCACACCTCGGGCTGCAGCCCGAGCACCTGTCCGAGGTCACGAAGTGGGCCTCGCAGTTACCCACAGCCCGCGCCGCCTGACGACTGGTGCCCTCGCTGCCACGAGCAGCGAGGGCACCAGGGTGCGCTGTGGGGCCCAACTCGCCCAACCCGCTCCGCCGCAGGTCAGACGGCCTTTCGTTGAACGAGTCAGACGTTGAACCTGAACTCCACCACGTCCCCGTCCTGCATGACGTAGTCCTTGCCTTCCATGCGTGCCTTGCCCTTGGCGCGGGCCTCGGCGACCGAGCCGGCTTCCACCAGGTCGGCGAAGGAGATGACCTCCGCCTTGATGAAGCCCTTCTGGAAGTCGGTGTGAATGACGCCGGCGGCCTCGGGGGCGGTGGCGCCCTTCTTGATGGTCCAGGCGCGGGTTTCCTTGGGGCCGGCCGTCAGGTAGGTCTGCAGGCCGAGGGTGTCGAAGCCGACGCGGGCGAGGGTGGCGAGGCCGGGCTCGTCCTGGCCGACGGACTGCAGGAGCTCCAGGGCCTCGTCCTCGTCCAGCTCGGCGAGGTCGGCCTCCAGCTTGGCGTTGAGGAAGATCGCCTCGGCGGGGGCGACCAGGGTGCGCTGCTCGTTCTTGAAGTCCTCGTCGATCAGCTCGTCCTCGTCGACGTTGAAGACGTACAGGAACGGCTTGGCCGTCAGCAGGTGCAGGTCGTGCAGGAGCTCGTTGCGCTCGGTGCCCTGGACGATGCCGTGCGCGAAGAGGGTGTCGCCCCGCTCCAGGATCTCCTTGGCCTCCTCGACGGCCTTGACCTTCGGAGCGACGTCCTTCTTGATCCGCGACTCCTTCTGCAGGCGCGGCAGGACCTTCTCGATCGTCTGCAGGTCGGCGAGGATCAGCTCGGTGTTGATCGTCTCGATGTCGTCCTTGGGCGAGACCTTGCCGTCGACGTGGACGACGTTCTCGTCCTTGAAGGCGCGGATGACCTGGCAGATCGCGTCCGACTCGCGGATGTTCGCGAGGAACTTGTTGCCGAGGCCCTCGCCCTCGGAGGCGCCGCGCACGATGCCCGCGATGTCCACGAAGTCGACCGTCGCTGGGAGGATGCGCTGCGAGCCGAAGATTTCGGCCAACTTGGCCAGCCGCGGGTCGGGCACGCCGACCACGCCCACGTTGGGCTCGATCGTGGCGAACGGGTAGTTGGCCGCGAGCACGTCGTTCTTGGTCAGGGCGTTGAACAGGGTCGACTTGCCGACATTCGGCAGACCGACGATTCCGATCGTGAGCGACACGTTGCGACTTCCCGTACGTGAGAGGGGGCTGGGCTGCGGGCCCGGTCCTTCTTCGGTGCGCGGGCGGGCCGATCCCCCAGTCTACGGCGTGCCGGGGGCGGCCCCGGTTCCGCGCCGGTGCCTGGCCGAGCTGTGCCCGTCGGCGTGTCTGAGGGGCTATTCGACACATAAACCGACCTAAGTTGGTCCAGTGGAGCATCACAGGACGCGACCCCCGCACGACGGACCGCGACGCGGGACCCCGCCGCTGCCCTCACAGGCGGCACGCGGCGGGGTCGGTGGTGCGCGGCCCGGACAGCGCCGCCCGGCCCACCGGCCCCCGCCTCGGCGGGCACCGGTACGGCAGTCCGGGCCGGCCCCGGCCGAGGCGGCGCGGCGGCTGCCGAACCCACGGCTGACCGGGCTGGGCGGCGGGCTGTTCAGCTGTGCGGCGATGTTCGCGCTCGGCTGCGTGGACGCGGTGCTGTTCGGGTCATCCCTGACGGCCTACGGCGTGCTGTTCCTGCCGGTGTGCGCACTGACCGCGGCGTGGATCAGGCGGGGCGATCTGGTGACCGCGCCCGTCGTCGTGCCGATCGCCTTCACGGTCGGGCTCGCCGTGGTGGCCGACGGCGGAGGCGGGCCGGCCGGCCGGCTGATGGGCCTGGTGACCGCCCTCGCCACGCAGGCGGGCTGGCTGTACGGGGGGACCCTCGTCGCCGGCGCGATCGCCGCCGTGCGCGGGCTGCGTCCGGCCGGCCGGGGGGCCGCCTACCGACATCCGCCACCGGTGTGAGTCGGCTGTGAGCCACGGCCGCAAGGGGAGGAGGCCCCGTTCGGCAGGCCGGGAGGGGAGCAGTCCCCGTTCGGCGGGCCGGGAGGGGAGCAGGCCCCGTTCGGCAGCACTGCCCGGCCGCCCCACTCGGCCGCCTCGTCGCGACGGCCCTACTCGGCCGCCCGCATCGCCGCGCCCACGATCCCCGCGTTGTTCTGCAGCTGCGCCGGGACGATCTCCGCCTTGATGCCCTCGATGAAGTGCAGGAACTTCTGCGACTTGCGGCTGACGCCGCCGCCTATGACGAACAGTTCCGGAGAGAACAGCATCTCGACGTGGGCGAGGTACCTCTGCACGCGGCGCGCCCAGTGCTCCCAGGTCAGGTCCTCGTCGTCCTTGGCCTTGCTGGAGGCGCGCTTCTCCGCGTCGTGGCCGTGCAGCTCCAGGTGCCCCAGCTCGGTGTTGGGCACGAGGACGCCGTCGACGAACACCGCGCTGCCGATGCCGGTGCCGAAGGTCAGCAGGATGACCGTGCCCCGGCGGCCCTGGCCGGCGCCGAAGCGCATCTCCGCCACGCCGGCCGCGTCCGCGTCGTTGACCACCGTGGTGGGCAGCCCGCCCAGCCGCTCGGTGAACAACGCGCGCGCGTCGGTGTCTATCCAGCTCTTGTCGACGTTCGCCGCGGTGCGGACGGTCGCCCCGCCCGTGACCACGCCCGGGAAGGTCAGCCCGACCGGGCCGGTCCAGCCGAAGTGGTCGACGACCTGCCGCACGCCGTCCGCCACCCCGTCGGGTGTCGCCGGCTGCGGGGTGAGCACCTTGAAGCGCTCCTCCGCGAGGTCGCCCCTGTCGAGGTCCACAGGGGCGCCCTTGATTCCGGATCCACCGATGTCAACGCCGAAGATCTGCATGGCTCTACGTTACGACGAACGACTGACAGTCACTCCGCCGAGGTGCCGGTGCGCTCCGCGATGAGCGTCGCCGCCTCCTCGCGCAGGTCGCGCCGCAGCTCCTTCGGCAGCGAGAAGATGATGGACTCCTCGGCGGTCTTGACGATCTCGACGTCCTCGAAGCCGCGCCGCGCCAGCCACTCCAGCACCTGCTCGACCAGGATCTCCGGGACGGAGGCGCCGGAGGTGACGCCGACCGTGGACACGCCCTCCAGCCAGGCCTCGTCGATCTCGTCGGCGAAGTCCACGAGGCGGGCGTCGCGGGCGCCGGCGAGCTTGGCGACCTCCACCAGCCGCTTGGAGTTGGAGGAGTTGCGGGAGCCGACCACGATCACCAGGTCGGCCTCGGCGCCCATCTCCTTCACCGCGAGCTGGCGGTTCTGGGTGGCGTAGCAGATGTCGTCGCTCGGCGGGGAGATCATCTGCGGGAACTTCTCCTGCAGCGCGTCGACGGTCTCCATGGTCTCGTCGACCGACAGCGTGGTCTGCGACAGCCACACGACCTTGGACGGGTCGCGGACCTCGACCTTCGCGACGTCGCCGGGCCCGTCGACGAGCTGGATGTGGTCGGGGGCCTCGCCGGAGGTGCCGATGACCTCCTCGTGGCCCTCGTGGCCGATCAGGAGGATGTCGTAGTCCTCCTTGGCGAAGCGGACGGCCTCCTTGTGGACCTTGGTGACCAGGGGGCAGGTCGCGTCGATGGTGGCGAGCCTGCCGCGCGCGGCCTCCTCGTGCACGACGGGCGCCACGCCGTGGGCGGAGAACATGACGATGTTGCCCGGCGGGACCTCCTCCGTCCGCTCGACGAAGACGGCGCCCTTCTTCTCCAGGGTCTGCACGACGTACTTGTTGTGCACGATCTCGTGGCGCACGTAGATCGGAGCCCCGTACTGCTCCAGGGCTTTCTCCACGGCGATCACGGCGCGGTCGACGCCCGCGCAGTAGCCCCGGGGAGCGGCGAGCAGGACACGTCGGCCAGACGAAGCAGTCATGGCACCCATCGTAAGGCCGCGTCCGGGGCCGGAGATCACTCCGGGGCGAGGCAGGGGCGAGGCAGGGGCAAGGCGGGGCCGAGGGGGGCCGCGCTGTCGGTGGCGGCCGTTACCCTCGCGGCATGGCTGTCAACACGTCCGCGGAAGCGCCCCTGCCCGTGGGGGAGGTCTCCCGGCTCATCGGGGGGTGGATCGACCGGCTCGGGGCCGTGTGGGTCGAGGGACAGATCACCCAGCTGTCGCGGCGGCCCGGCGCCGGCGTCGTCTTCCTCACGCTGCGGGACCCGTCGTACGACATCTCCGTGAGCGTGACCTGCTACCGGCAGGTGTTCGACGCCGTCGCCGACGTGGTGGGCGAGGGCGCCCGGGTCGTCGTGCACGCCAAGCCGGAGTGGTACGCGCCGCGCGGGCAGCTGTCGCTGCGGGCCGCGGAGATACGGCCGGTGGGGGTCGGCGAGCTGCTCGCGCGGCTGGAGCAGCTGAAGAAGTCCCTGGCCGCGGAGGGGCTGTTCGCGGCCGAGCGGAAGAAGCCGCTGCCCTTCCTGCCGCAGCTGATCGGGCTGGTGTGCGGGCGGGCGTCGGCCGCCGAGCGGGACGTGCTGGAGAACGCCCGGCACCGCTGGCCCGCCGTCCGCTTCGAGGTGCGCAACGTCGCCGTGCAGGGCGTGCACGCCGTGCCGCAGGTCGTGCAGGCCGTGAAGGAGCTCGACGCGCTCGACGACGTGGACGTGATCATCGTGGCGCGGGGCGGCGGGAGCGTGGAGGACCTGCTGCCCTTCTCCGACGAGCAGCTGGTGCGCGCGGTCGCCTCCTGCCGTACGCCGGTGGTCTCGGCCATCGGGCACGAGCCCGACAACCCGCTGCTGGACTTCGTGGCCGACCTGCGGGCGTCCACCCCGACCGACGCGGCGAAGAAGGTCGTGCCGGACGTGGGCGAGGAGTACGAGCGGGTGCGGCTGCTGCGCGACCGGGCGCGGCGCTGCATGGCGGCGTTCGTGGAGCGGGAGGAGCGCGGGCTGGCGCACGCGCTCGCGCGGCCGGCGATGGAGGACCCGCACCGGATGATCGAGGCACGCGCCGGCGACGTGGAGGCGCTGCTCGAGCGGGGCCGGCGCTGCTTCGGGCACCAGCTGGACCGCGCCCTGTCGGAGCTGACGCACACGCACGCGCGTGTGGTGGCCCTCTCCCCCGCCGCGACCCTCAAGCGCGGGTACGCGGTGCTGCAGCGGGCGGACGGCCACGTCGTCCGCGCCCCGGACGAGGTCACGCCCGAGGAGGCGCTGCGGGCGCGGGTGGCCGAGGGCGAGTTCACGGTTCGAGTCGACGCATAGGGTGGGCGGATGACCAGCAAGGCGGATGAGGCGCTCGGGTACGAGCAGGCGCGGGACGAGCTGATCGAGGTCGTACGGCGGCTGGAGGCGGGCGGGACGACGCTGGAGGAGTCCCTCGCGCTGTGGGAGCGCGGCGAGGAGCTGGCGAAGGTCTGCCGGCGCTGGCTGGAGGGCGCGCGGGCGCGGCTGGACGCGGCGCTGGCGGAGGAGGAGGCGGCGGCCGAGGGGGGAGCGGCCGAGGGGAAGCGCGACGGAGCGTAGCCGCGCCGCCGGCGGCCTCTGGTCGCCCTGATACCCGGCGGCACCTTCGGTGCGTCCGGTGCCTCCGGTGCTTCCCCGGCGCGGCATACCGCCGGCGCGTCCGGTGCGGCTACTTCAGCTTCAGCGCGCGCGCCATCTCGGTCAGCTGCCCGAACGAGCCGGTGCCCGCCACCACGGTCGTCGAGCCCTTGCCCGGGAGCACCAGCGCGTCGTACCGGCCACCGCTGTAGCGCTTCCACGTCCGGCCGTCGATCTTCTGGGTGACTTCGGTCGCCCGCGCGCCCTGGCTGGCCTCGTCGATGAAGACGGCCGGCTTCTGAGTCGACTGCTCGATCTGCACGTACTGGTCGTCGGGGGTATGGAAGCCCAGATGCCAGGAATCGAAGTGGTCGCCCTGGAAGCGCACCGAGGTCGCCTTCCAGGTCTCCGGCAGTCCCTCCGGCGCGGCGACCGGGTACGACGCCGCGCGGCGCGCCGTGAGCAGCTCGACCCGGTAGTCGACCCGCTTGATGTCCGGAGCCGAGTCGTCGTGCGGGATGAAGACGTAGATGACCGCCGCCGCGATCCCGATCAGGCCCAGGGAAAGGATCATGTCCCGGACCGTCTTCTGCTTGCCGTTCGAACCTGCCACGCCCCCTATGGTCGCAGGTGTCCGGCGCGCTCATCCGTGGGGTCCCCTGCTCATTTTGTATGCTCGACGATAGAGTCGGGGGTAACCCTCATCCGGCCGTCGTCGTATCAGAAAGGTGCGCTCCGATGACCGAAAACCATCATCTGCCGTCCGAGCTCGAAGTGCCCAGCGAAGCCCCCGACCGCAACCTCGCCCTGGAACTCGTCCGGGTGACCGAAGCCGCCGCGATGGCCGCCGGCCGCTGGGTCGGGCGCGGCGAGAAGAACGGCGCCGACGGTGCCGCGGTGCGCGCCATGCGGACCCTGGTGTCCACGGTCTCGATGAACGGCGTCGTCGTCATCGGCGAGGGCGAGAAGGACGAAGCCCCGATGCTGTTCAACGGGGAGCGCGTCGGCGACGGGACCGGGCCCGAGTGCGACATCGCCGTCGACCCCATCGACGGCACCACGCTGACCGCCAAGGGCATGCCGAACGCGATCGCCGTGCTGGCCGCGGCGGACCGCGGGTCGATGTTCGACCCGTCCGCCGTGTTCTACATGGACAAGCTGGTCACCGGCCCGGAGGCCGCCGACTTCGTCGACATCGACGCGCCCATTTCGGTGAACATCCGCCGGGTCGCCAAGGCCAAGCGCTCCACCCCCGAGGACGTGACCGTCGTCATCCTGGACCGGCCGCGCCACCAGGGCCTCATCCAGGAGATCCGGGAGGCCGGCGCGCGCATCAAGCTGATCTCCGACGGCGACGTCGCCGGGTCGATCTACGCGCTGCGCGAGGGCACCGGCGTCGACATGCTGCTCGGCATCGGCGGCACGCCCGAGGGCATCATCTCGGCCTGCGCGGTCAAGTGCCTGGGCGGCACGATCCAGGGCAAGCTGTGGCCCAAGGACGACGAGGAGCGGCAGCGGGCGGTGGACGCGGGTCACGACCTGGACCGCGTGCTGACCACCGACGACCTGGTCTCCGGCGAGAACGTCTTCTTCGTCGCGACCGGCATCACCGACGGCGAGCTGCTGCGGGGCGTGCGGTACCGGTCCGAGACCGCCGTCACCGACTCGATCGTGATGCGGTCGAAGTCCGGGACGGTGCGGCGGATCAACTCCGAGCACCGGCTGAGCAAGCTGCGGGCCTACAGCGCGATCGACTTCGACCGGGCCAAGTAGCCGACTCGCCGGCTGCCCGCAGGGGCTGCTCGCGGCAACCGCGCTCAGCGCGAGAAGGGGCGCCCTCTGGTGCGGAGAGGGCGCCCCTCGGCGTTGGTGCCGGCTATCCCGCGGCCGCTATGCGGGCCGCTCTGGCGGCCTTCTTCAGCTCCATGTCGCGGCGGCGGCGCCGGGCCAGGACCACACGGCGCTCCGCGGCGGTGAGACCGCCCCAGACGCCGTACGGCTCGGGCTGCAGCAACGCGTGCTCGCGGCACTCGACCATGACCGGGCAGCGCGCACAGACGCGCTTGGCCGCCTCCTCGCGGGACAGCCGGGCGGCGGTGGGCTCCTTGGAGGGGGCGAAGAACAGGCCGGCCTCGTCGCGGCGGCACACCGCCTCGGTGTGCCAGGGCGCGTCTTGGTCCCTGTCTCGCACTGGCACCCGCTGGGCCGGCACGGCAGCTACCTGCAGGGACGAATGCGGCGGTTGCAGCACGGTCTACTCCTGACGACGGCTTCGCGAGCGAGAGACGATGCAGCAAGGCCTACCCGCTGTACGCGTGCCTATGCACTGAGTCCCCGACGGCCGGCGCCCCCGGCACCGCCCCCGCGCCACCGCCCCCCACCGCCGCCCGCACCATGTCACGCGAGCGGCCGGAGACGGCCGGACGACGGCCGGACGACGGCCCGACCGCGGCCGGGTTCACGACCGTCAACGGTCCAGGTGCCTGCGCAAACCCTTGTCGACCTTGCGCTGCACACGGTCGAGGATGTCCGCGACGACCTTGCCCCGCTTCGGCCGCCCCTCCACGTTGCCCAGCACGGCCCAGCCGTCGATGTAGACCACCGGCGCCTCGGGCTCGGGCGAGTCGAGCGCGTCCACCTCGAAGTTGCCGAGCACACCGCCGCCGGTGCCGCGCAGCGACACGTTCTCCGGGACGCGGACCTGGATGTCGCCGAAGACCGAGATCGCCTTGATCATGACCTGCTGGTGCTCGAAGAGCGCCTCGCTGAGGTCTATCTCCACGCTGCCGAACACCGCGTACGCGTGGATGCGGCGCCCGGCGCGCCAGCGGCCCCTGCGGGCGGCGGAGGAGAAGACCGCGACGACGCTGTCGTCGGCGTCCGCCGGTATCGCGCCGGCGGGGGGACGGCCCGGGGCCGCGGCGTACGCGGGCGCGTCGCGGCGCTGGTGCGCGCCCGGCAGGTCCTTCACCAGGGGCTCGAGCTGGCCGACGGTCTTGGCCCGGTAGACCTCCTCGACCCGCTCGGCGTGTTCCTCGGCGGTCAGGCGGCCCTCGGCGAGGGCGTCGCGCAGGATGTCTGCGATACGGTCGCGGTCGGCGTCCGAGGCGCGCAACTCGGAGACGGCGGGCGCGGGCGGCGGCTGCTTCTGAAGGTCCACGGCAGCAGCGTACCGAAACGCGATAGATCGCGACTACCCCTCGTCCCACGCCTGTGGAAAACCGTGCCGCCGCGCCGTGCCGCCCGGGACTGAGCCCAACCTCACAGGCTCCGCGCCGACGGCAGGTTCTACGCTGGTGAGCGCCCGTCGGCGCTGACGGGCCGCCGTCCGTCGAGTGAGGAATGGGCACGATGCCTGAGTTCGCGTACACCGATCTGCTCCCCCAGGGAGAGGACACCACCCCCTACCGGCTGGTGACCTCCGAAGGTGTCTCCACCTTCGAGGCCGACGGGCGGACGTTCCTCAAGGTGGAGCCGGAGGCGCTGCGCAAGCTGGCCGAGGAGGCCGTCCACGACATCCAGCACTACCTGCGCCCGGCCCACCTCGCGCAGCTGCGCCGGATCATCGACGACCCGGAGGCCAGCGCCAACGACAAGTTCGTCGCCCTGGACCTGCTGAAGAACGCCAACATCGCGGCCGCCGGCGTGCTGCCGATGTGCCAGGACACCGGCACGGCGATCGTCATGGGCAAGCGCGGGCAGAACGTGCTCACCGAGGGCCGTGACGAGGAGACCCTCAGCCACGGCATCTACGACGCCTACACCAAACTGAACCTGCGCTACTCGCAGATGGCTCCGCTGACCATGTGGGAGGAGAAGAACACCGGCTCCAACCTCCCCGCCCAGATCGAGCTGTACGCCACCGACGGCGGCGCCTACAAGTTCCTGTTCATGGCGAAGGGCGGCGGCTCGGCCAACAAGTCGTTCCTCTACCAGGAGACGAAGGCCGTCCTGAACGAGGCCTCCATGATGAAGTTCCTGGAGGAGAAGATCCGTTCGCTGGGCACGGCCGCCTGCCCGCCGTACCACCTGGCGATCGTCGTCGGCGGCACGAGCGCGGAGTACGCCCTGAAGACGGCCAAGTACGCCTCCGCCCACTACCTGGACAACCTGCCCACCGAGGGCTCGCCGCTCGGCCACGGCTTCCGGGACGAGGAGCTGGAGGAGAAGGTCTTCGAGCTCACCCAGAAGATCGGCATCGGAGCGCAGTTCGGCGGCAAGTACTTCTGCCACGACGTGCGCGTGGTGCGCCTGCCGCGGCACGGCGCGTCCTGCCCGGTCGCGATCGCGGTGTCCTGCTCCGCGGACCGCCAGGCGGTCGCGAAGATCACCGCCGAGGGCGTCTTCCTGGAGCAGCTGGAGACCGACCCGGCGCGGTTCCTGCCGGAGACGACGGACGAGCACCTCGACGAGTCCTCCGACGTGGTGAAGATCGACCTGAACCAGCCGATGGACACGATCCTCGCCGAGCTGACCAAGTACCCGGTCAAGACGCGCCTGTCGCTGACCGGTCCGCTGGTCGTGGCCCGCGACATCGCGCACGCCAAGATCAAGGAGCGGCTGGACGCGGGCGAGGAGATGCCGCAGTACCTCAAGGACCACCCGGTGTACTACGCGGGCCCCGCGAAGACCCCCGAGGGCTACGCGTCCGGCTCCTTCGGCCCGACGACGGCCGGGCGCATGGACTCCTACGTCGAGCAGTTCCAGGCGGCGGGCGGCTCCAAGGTGATGCTCGCCAAGGGCAACCGGAGCAAGCAGGTCACCGACGCGTGCGCCGCGCACGGCGGCTTCTACCTCGGCTCCATCGGCGGGCCGGCCGCGCGCCTCGCCCAGGACTGCATCAAGAAGGTCGAGGTCCTCGAGTACGAGGAGCTGGGCATGGAGGCGGTCTGGAAGATCGAGGTGGAGGACTTCCCGGCGTTCATCGTCGTCGACGACAAGGGCAACGACTTCTTCCAGGACCCGGCGCCGCAGCCGACGTTCACCAGCATCCCGGTCCGGGGCCCCGGCCTGTCCTGAGCCGCCCGCAAGAGCCCCGCGGACCCCCCGGCGTCGCCGGGGGGTCTGCGCATGTTCCGGGAGGGACCGGCAGTTCCCGCACGCCGGGCCGGACGGATCTCCCGGGCCTCGGCGACGAGTGCCGCCACGCCTGCGAGACACAGAACCTGATGCACCGGGTGGCTCGTCATGGAGGGGGAGCAAGGGCAGAGGGAGTGCGGACGGGAAGCCATGAGTGAGCGGGGCAGCGGTGCGACGGCGGCGGTGAAGGCAGCGACGTCCCGGGCGACGGGGTGGTGGCCCGCGTACGGAAGCGCGGGCCACCGGGCGTCCTGGACGCGGGGGCGGGCGCTCGCCGCGCCGGCCGTGCTGACAGCGGTGCTGCTGGCGTTCCATCGGCTGGTCCCGAACACCCCCGGGCACCTGGGCAGTCTGCTGGAATCCTTCCTGCCCTGGTCCGGCCTGGTGATCACGGTGCTGTTCGGCCTGGCACTGCTGCGCCGCTCGGCTGTCGCGCTGGTGGCCCTGCTCCTGCCGGTGGCGGCATGGACGCACCTCTTCGGCGGGCTGCTGCTGCCCGCGACGAAGCCCGGTGGACACGACCTGGTCGTGGTGCAGCACAACGTCAGCGACGAGAACACCGACCCCGCGGGCACAGCCCGCTCCCTGGCCGACGCCGGGCCCGCCCTCATCGGCCTGGAGGAGCTGCTGCCCGCGGCGCTGCCGGTCTACGAGAGAACTCTCGCCCCGCGCTACCCCTACCACGCGGTGCTGGGCTCCGTCGGACTCTGGTCGAAGCACCCGCTCAGCGATGTCCAGAAGCTGGACATCAAACCCGCCGGGATCACGGAGCCCTGGAGCCGCGGACTCCGGGCAGTGGCCCACACCCGGCGCCGTGAGATCGCGGTCTACGTCGCGCACCTGCCCTCGGTCCGGGTCCACGCGACCGGCCTCGCCTCCTCCTGGCGCGACGAAAGCGCCCGCCTGCTGGGCAAGGCCGTCGCCGCCGAAAGGCTGCGCACGGTGATACTTCTCGGCGATCTCAACAGCACGGTCGACGACCGCGGTCTGACCCCGCTGACCTCACGGATGAACGTGCCGGCACGGGGCTTCGCCCTCAGCTTCCCCGCTGTCCTCCCAGTGGCCCGGATCGACCAGGTCATGGCCCGTACGGCGACCGTCGGTCACATTCGCGCCCTGCGCGCCACCGGCAGCGACCATCTCCCGGTCATCGCCCGGGTCACCCTGGGCTGAGGACATCTCCCCGGAGCCGACTGGCGCGAATCGCGTCGGCGGTCCAGGCAACGCACCTCGGCGGGGGCCGGTTTCGCCCCCGCCGCCCCTTCCCGTCCCGTCCCCAGGGGCTGCCGCCCCCTTCCCGTCCCATCCCCAGGGGCTGCCACCTCCTTCCCGTCCCGTCCCCAGGGGCTGCCGCCCCCTGCGACCCCGCTCCCGGGGCTCCGCCCCGGCCCCCGTTCGGCCCTGAACGGGCCTCGTCCTCGAACGCCGCACGGGCCGAGTGGTGGGCCTCCGCCCCGAGCCCCGGACGGGCCCCGTGGCGGCCTCCGTCCCCGGACCCCGGACCCCGGACGGGCTGAGTGGTGCCCGTGACAATTCGCTCCTGCGGGGAACAGGGGGCCCGTCGTCGGTGCTGTGGATCGTGGAGGTGATCGTCGATGGGCGACGAGCAGGACAAGGGCGGGTACCGCATCGAGCGGGACTCCATGGGCGAGGTGCGGGTGCCTGCGGATGCCAAGTGGCGGGCGCAGACGCAGCGGGCCGTGGAGAACTTCCCCGTCTCCGGCCGGCGCCTGGAGCGCGCCCACATCGAGGCGCTCGCCCGGATCAAGGGCGCCGCCGCCAAGGTGAACGCGCGGCTCGGAGTGCTCGACGAGGACGTCGCCGGGGCGATCCAGGAGGCGGCGGCGGAGGTCGCCCGCGGTGAGTGGGACGAGCACTTCCCCGTCGACGTCTTCCAGACCGGGTCCGGCACCTCGTCCAACATGAACGCCAACGAGGTCATCGCCACCCTGGCGAGCGAGCGCCTCGGGCGGGCCGTGCACCCGAACGACCACGTCAACGCCTCGCAGTCGTCCAACGACGTCTTCCCGTCCTCGATCCACATCGCCGCCACCGCCGCCGTCACCCGCGACCTGATCCCGGCCCTGGAGCACCTCGCCGCCGCCCTGGAGCGCAAGTCGGAGGAGTTCGCGGACGTCGTGAAGGCGGGGCGCACGCACCTGATGGACGCCACGCCCGTGACGCTGGGGCAGGAGTTCGGCGGGTACGCCGCCCAGATGCGCTACGGCGTGGAGCGGCTGTACGCCTCGCTGCCCCGGCTCGCCGAGCTGCCCCTCGGGGGCACCGCCGTGGGCACCGGCATCAACACCCCGCCCGGGTTCTCCGCCGCGGTGATCGAGGAGGTCGCCCGGGTCACCGGGCTGCCGCTCACCGAGGCCCGCGACCACTTCGAGGCGCAGGGCGCGCGGGACGGGATCGTCGAGACCAGCGGGCAGCTGCGGACCGTCGCCGTGGGGCTGACGAAGATCGCCAACGACCTGCGGTGGATGTCGTCCGGGCCGCGTACGGGACTGGCCGAGATCAGCCTGCCGGACCTGCAGCCGGGTTCGTCGATCATGCCGGGCAAGGTCAACCCGGTCGTCCCCGAGGCCGTGCTCATGGTCGCCGCGCAGGTGATCGGCAACGACGCCACCGTCGCCGCCGCCGGGGCGTCGGGCAACTTCGAGCTGAACGTGATGCTTCCGGTCATCGCCGAGAACGTGCTGGAGTCGGTCCGGCTGCTCGCGAACGTCAGCCGGCTGCTGGCCGACCGCACCGTCGACGGGATCGTCGCCCACCGCGACCGCGCCCGCGAGTACGCCGAGTCGTCGCCCTCGGTGGTCACCCCGCTCAACAAGTACATCGGCTACGAGGAGGCCGCGAAGGTCGCCAAGAGGTCGCTGGCGGAGCGGAGGACGATCCGTGAGGTCGTCCTGGAGAGCGGGTACGTGGAGCGCGGGGACCTGACCGTCGAACAGCTCGACGAGGCCCTGGATGTCCTGCGTATGACGCGTCCGTAACCTTTCGCCACGGCACCGTGAACCGTGCCGCGTTCCGCGGCGTCGTATGCCTGGGGCACCTAAAATCTGTTCATGGCAGAGGGCGGAGCGGTGAGAGCGGTGAGAGCGGACGGGGAATCAGGCGGTTCGACGGCGTTCTGGGCGCCCGGGAGCCAGATCCTGTGGCGGTACCGGGAGAACGCGGGCGAGCGCTTCCACATCGCGCGCCCGGTCACCGTCGTACGGGACGACGAGGAGGTCCTCGCCGTCTGGATGGCGCCCGGGACGGAGTGCGTCAAGCCGGTGCTCGCGGACGGCACCCCGCTGCACCGGGAGCCGCTGCGGTCCCGGTACACCAAGCCGCGGACCGTCCGGCGCGACCGGTGGTTCGGCACGGGCGTGCTGAAGCTGGCCCGGCCGGGCGAGCCCTGGTCGGTGTGGCTGTTCTGGGAGCCGGGCTGGACGTTCAAGAACTGGTACGTGAACCTCGAGCAGCCGCTGGCCCGCTGGGAGGGCGGGGTGGACTCCGAGGACCACTTCCTGGACATCTCGGTGCGGCCGGACCGCAGTTGGTGCTGGCACGACGAGGACGAGTTCGCGCAGGCCCAGCAGGACGGGCTGATGGACGCCGGGCTCGCCCGGCGGGTGCGGGAGGCGGGCGCGTCGGCGGTGGAGGTGATCCACGCCTGGGGGCCGCCGTTCTCGGAGGGCTGGCAGAACTGGCGCCCGGATCCGTCCTGGGGGGTACCGTCTCTGCCGGAGGACTGGGACCGTACGTCCGCGCACGTGTCCGCATGAGACCCTTGATGCGCCCCCGGCCCACAACCGTAGGATCGTCCTCCGCAAGGGCGCACAGTGGCAACTCCCGGAGCATGCGCTGGGCTTGACGACGTCACCGAGGGGCGGCAGGACGTGAGCGAGGGGTACGAGGGGAACACCGGCGCGAGTCACGAAAGAGTCGCCGGTGACACAGGAACAACCTCTGACCACGCGGGAATTCCGTTCCGGGGACACGTATTCCGGGTATCGGGATTCCTGCGGGACGAACTGCACGCACGGCGCGCAGCCCCGGACGGACGGATTCGACACGCGTGACGGAGCAGCCCATCTCCTTCGAACGCCCGCAGCCGGGCGCCGACCCCGCGGACCCTCGCGGGGCGCTCCTGCACACCCCGACGCCGGTCACGCCGCCGGCCGGTGCTGCGGCCTTACCTCTTCAGGCGCGCACGGGTGAGACGCCCTCGACGCCGGGTACGGCCGTGCCGCGCGGCGCGGGCACGGATCCCGTCGGCACCGACCCGGAGCACTCCCAGCCCGCCGGCGTCGAGCCCGGCACCCACCGTCCGCGGCCGGTGTCCGAGACGATCCCGGTCCAGCCGGGCGGCGAGCAGGAGCGCCCGCAGGCCGGCCCGGGCCCGGAGCGGCGCACCGGTCAGGGGCTGCCGCCCGGGCGGCCCACGCCCATGCGGCGGGACGGGGACCGGCTGAGGTTCGTGGGGGCCGCGACCCGGCGGATCGCCCGCGGCATCGACCTGGACGAGATCGTCATGGGGCTGTGCCGGGCCACCGTGCCGACCTTCTCCGACGCGATCCTCGTCTACCTGCGCGATCCGCTGCCGGTCGGCGACGAACGGCCCACCGGCCCGCTGCTGCTGCGGCTGCGCCGCACCGACCGGATCCCGGCGGAGCGGGACACCGAGGGCGGCTTCGCGCCGGTGCCGCAGGCCGAGTCGCCGGACTTCCCGGAGCTCGCGGCGCTCGGTGCGGAGCTGTGCGAGGTGCGGCCCGGCAGCGCGCTCGCCGAGGTGCTGCGGGGAGTCCGCCCGGTCTTCACGGACGCGCCCGCCGCGCGCGCGGCGCTGCCGGAGCTCATCGGCGACGGCGGCGAGTTCTGCGTGCCGGACGGGCAGCGGGCGATCCTCGCCCCGCTGCGCGGCCGGCGCCGGGTGATCGGCGCCGCGCTGTTCCTGCGCCGCCCGGAGCGCCTCGCCTTCGAGCCGGACGACCTGCTGGTGGCGGCCCAGCTCGCCACGCACAGCGCGCTCGGCATCGACAAGGCCGTGCTGTACGGGCGTGAGGCGTACATCGCCGACGAGCTGCAGCGCACCATGCTGCCGGAGACCCTGCCCCGCCCGACGGGCGTGCGGCTGGCGTCGCGTTACCTGCCGGCCGCCGAGACCGCGCGCGTCGGCGGCGACTGGTACGACGCGATCCCGCTGCCGGGCAGCCGGGTCGCGCTGGTCGTCGGGGACGTGATGGGGCACTCCATGACGTCGGCCGCGATCATGGGCCAGCTGCGGACCACGGCGCAGACCCTCGCGGGCCTGGACCTGCCGCCGCAGGAGGTGCTGCACCACCTCGACGAGCAGGCGCAGCGGCTCGGCACGGACCGCATGGCGACCTGCCTGTACGCCGTCTACGACCCGGTCTCGCACCGGATCACGATCGCCAACGCCGGCCATCCGCCGCCCGTCCTGCTGCACCTGGGCGGCCGGGCGGAGGTGCTGCGGGTGCCGCCGGGGGCGCCGATCGGGGTGGGCGGCGTCGACTTCGAGGCCGTGGAGCTGGACGCGCCCGCCGGGGCGACCCTGCTGCTCTACACCGACGGCCTGGTCGAGTCCCGGCTGCGGGACGTGTGGACGGGCATAGAGCAGCTGCGCGAGAAGCTCGCCGCGACCGCGCAGCTGACCGGGCCCGACCATCCGCCGCCGCTGGAGGCGCTGTGCGACGAGGTGCTGGACATGCTCGGCCCGGGCGACCGGGACGACGACATCGCGCTGCTCGCCGCCCGCTTCGACGGGATCGCGCCGAGCGACGTGGCGTACTGGTTCCTGGAGCCGGAGGACGCGGCGCCCGGCCGGGCCCGCCGGCTGGCCCGGCGCGCGCTGGCCCGCTGGGACATGGAGGAGCTGAGTGACTCCGTGGAGCTCCTGGTGAGCGAGGTCGTCACGAACGCGGTGCGGTACTCCTCGCGGCCGGTCACGCTGCGGCTGCTGCGGACCGACGTGCTGCGCTGCGAGGTCGGCGACGACGTGCCGCAGCTGCCGCGGCTGAGGCAGGCCCGGGCGACCGACGAGGGCGGGCGCGGGCTGTACCTGGTGAACAAGATGGCCAGGCGGTGGGGGGCGACGCGGCTGAGCACCGGGAAGGTGGTCTGGTTCGAGCTGAACCGGACGTAGGTGCCTGCTGGGCCCCACCGGCCCCAGGAACGCGTGAAGGGCGCCCGGCGAATCGCCGCCGGGCGCCCTTCACGCGTGGTCGCCCGCTACGGGGCCACCGGGTTGACCGGATCGACCGGGTTGCCGCTCGTCGGGGTCTGGCTCGGCGTCTGGCTCGGCGTCTGGCTGGGTGTCTGGCTCGGCGTCTGGCTCGGCGTCTCGGTCGGTGCCTGCGACGTCGGCGCCTCGCTGGTCGGCGTCTCGCTGGTCGGCGTCTCGCTGGGCGTCTCGCTCGGCGTCTCGCTGACCGTCGGCGAGGACGTCGGCTGGACCGCCGCGCCCTGCGTGGTCTCCAGGTCGAACTTCAGGCCGGTCTTGGAGACGCCGAAGGTGTACGCCGCCCAGATCTGCGCCGGGAAGCCGCCGCCGTTGACGCGGGGCAGGCCGCCCGCGTTGTACATCGAGACCTGCGCGCCGGTCTTGGCGTCCTCGCCGAACAGGCCGACCGAGGTGACCAGGTCGGGCGTGTAGCCGGTGAACCAGGCCGACCGGTTCTCGTCGGAGGTGCCGGTCTTGCCGGCGACCTTGCGCCCGTCGCGCTGGGCGTTGTCCCGCACCGACACCTTGGCCGTACCGTCGTCGACCACGCCGGTGAGCACGGAGGTGACCGTGTCGGCGGCCTCCCGGCTGATGACCTGCGCGCCGATCGGGTCGGGCAGCTCGACGCTGTGGGTGCTGTGCTCGACGGCCTTGATGATGGTCGGGGTGACCTTCTTGCCGTGGTTGTCGAGGGTGGCGTAGACGCCGGCCATCTGCAGCGGGCTGGCGCCCATGGTGCCGAGGGTCTGCGCGGGCACCGCCTGCAGGTCGGCGGTGTCCATGCCCAGGTGTCCGGCGACCTCGAGCACCTTGTCCATGCCGACGTCGACGCCCATCTGCGCGAAGACGGAGTTGACGGACTTGTTCATCGCCGTCTGGACGGTGATGTCGCCGTAGTTCTGGTGGTCCTCGTTCTCGGGGGCGAACCCGACCTTGCTGCCGCCGTCGACGACCTGGCGGTTGCTGGTGCCGTCGTAGACGGTGTTCGCGCTGATCGTCTTCCCGTCCTGCGTCTCGGCGCCCTCGTCGAGGGCGGCGGCGAGGATGACCGGCTTGAACGTGGAGGCGGGCTGGTAGTCGGTGCGGGTGGCGTTGTTGCGGTAGTGCTCGTAGTAGTTCTTGCCGCCGTACATGGCGACGACCGCGCCGGTCTTCGGGTTCACGGACACGGCGCCGGCCTGGACGTTGCCGTCGACCTTGCGCTTCTTCTTGTCCAGCTTGCTGGTGAGCTGCGACTTGGCGGCCTTCTCCAGCGCCGTCTGCTTCTTCTTCTCGATGTTGAGCGTGACGGTCCAGCCGCCGGCGTTGACCATCGTCATGGCGTCGTTGGTGTTGTCCGCGGTGCCCTGGGCCACCAGATGCCGGGCCAGCTGGGCGTTGGCCGCGTCGACCAGGTAGCCGACCTGGCCGCCCATGCCGGGCGCGGCCTTGGGCGCCTTCGGGATCGGGAACTTCATCTCCTGGCGCTTGGTCTTGTCCAGCCAGCCCTCCTCGACCATGTTGTCCAGGACGTAGTTCCAGCGATTCCTGACCAGCTCCCTGCCGGTGTCGGAGGCGACCGCCCAGTCGTACTGGCTCGGCGCCTGGAGCAGCGCGGCGAGGTAGGCGCCCTGCTGGACGGAGAGCTTCTCGGCGTCGACGCGGTAGTAGGCCTGGGCGGCGGCCTGGATTCCGTAGGCGCCGCGGCCGTAGTAGCTGGTGTTGATGTAGCCGGCGAGGATGTAGTCCTTGGACTTCTCGCGGTCCAGCTTCAGGGAGATGACCAGTTCCTTCAGCTTGCGCGTGATGGTCTGGTTCTGGGTCAGGTAGTAGTTCTTGACGTACTGCTGGGTGATCGTCGAGCCGCCCTGCGCGCCCTTGCCGGAGAGCGTGTTGATCAGGCCGCGGGCCGTGCCCCGGAAGTCGACGCCCGCGTCCTTGTAGAAGGTCTTGTTCTCGGCGGCGACAAAGGTGAGCTGGACCTTCTTGGGCACCTTCGCCAGGTCCACGATCTCGCGGTTGCGCTCGCCGGTGCGGGTCATGAGGCTGCCGTCGCTGTACTTGTAGACGTTGCTCTGCAGCGTCGCGTCGGCGTTCCCCTTGGGGATGTCGATCATCATGTAGAGCACGACGAAGGCGAGCATGCCGAGCAGGGTGAAGCCGAAGACCGTGCCGACGATCTTCTTCCAGGTGAACAGCCGGCGTATGAGACTCCTGCCGTCGCCGTTCCCGTTGCCGCCCTTGCCCTTGCTCCTGCCCTTGGCCGCCCTGCGGGCCGCGGCCCGGCCGCCCCCGGCCGCCGGCGCCCCGGACGCGTCCGTGGTGGCCGTCGTTCCGGACGAGCTCAGGGGCGTCGCGCGGCGGGCACCGCGCTGCCGCGCTCGTCTCTCTTCCGCTCGTCCCATTGGTCCGTTCCGCTCCGCTTCGCTCATGTGTGCTCGGATGTCACACAGGTTCGCCGCACAGGTCAGCTCAGAAAGCTAACACCGTGAGGTGCGGCAAAGGCCCGCCGATCCGGCGTTCCGCGGGCGTGAGAATCAGCACCCGCCCCAACAGAGCCGACGGCCGGCGGGCGCCGAGGGTTGCCTCCGGGAGGCAAAGTGCGACGCACGCGACAGTGCGGGCACCCGGCGGTGCGCCCGACCGCGGCCACCGGCCGGGCCTCTGTTCCAGAACCGTGACAATCGGCCGCCACCTGCGCGGGCGCACGGGCCGCCACGGTCCCCGCACGCGGCGTATACACACGGCGTATACATGGTGCGTACAGTGCTCGCCATGTCCATCGGTCACACACTCCTGGGACTCCTGGAGTCCGGGCCCCGCCACGGTTACGACCTCAAGCGGGCCTTCGACGAGAAGTTCGGTCACGACCGGCCGCTGCACTACGGCCAGGTCTACTCGACGATGTCCCGCCTGCTGAAGAACGGGCTCGTCGAAGTCGACGGCATCGAGCCGGGCGACGGACCCGAGCGGAAGCGGTACGCGATCACCGAGGCCGGCGTCACCGACGTCGAGCGGTGGCTGGCGACGCCGGAGAAGCCCGAGCCGTACCTCCAGTCGACCCTCTACACCAAGGTCGTCCTCGCGCTGCTCACCCGGCGCGACGCCGCCGACATCCTCGACACCCAGCGGGCCGAGCACCTGCGCATGATGCGGATCCTGACCGACCGCAAACGCACGGGCGACCTGGCCGACCAGCTCATCTGCGACCACGCCCTGTTCCACCTGGAGGCCGACCTGCGCTGGCTGGAGCTCACCGCCGCGCGCCTGGACAGGCTCGCGGAGGCGGTGACCCCGTGAACCGCACGCCCCCTCACCCGCCCGCGCCGGCCGGCTCCCTGCTGGTGGCCCGGGACCTGCACAAGGCCTACGGGCCGACGGCCGCCCTCGACGGCGCGGGCTTCTCCATCCACCCCGGCGAGGTCGTCGCCGTGATGGGCCCCTCCGGGTCCGGCAAGTCGACTCCGGGTTTGTGCACCTCAATACTCCCACAGGGGCGCGACCCTGTGTAGCCGAACGCGCGCGGGCGGCAAACTCGCAGGTCGGGGCACAGACGCGAGGCGCCCCCAACTGCGTGCCTTGCTCGCACAGTTGGGGGCGCTGGGGACCGCCCTGGACGGGGGCACCGGGACGGGGTCATGCGTGCTGCCCTTGCGCCTCGCAGCGCCCCGGAGCGGCAGCCATCGGGGGTGGTGCTAGGCGCCCTGTATGGCGCCCTGGGGTGCGTCGCTCTCGCGGTAGGGGTTGCCCTCGGCTGGAGTCACGCGCCAGAAGGTTTCCGCCATCGCCTTGAACTGACGGTGTGTCGGATTCAGGCCCGTGTGTTTCAGCGCCCAGACCTCAACTGGCAAACGCTCATTGTCAGTTGGTTGCGCCTGCGCCCCACACGCGAGGCACTCGGCGGAGTAGATGCCCTGCGGGGTGCCCGCGCCGGTTTCCGGCCCGAGTGTCCATTCAGCGGCTTTGATGATCGAGCGGGTCACAGTTCCCCCCTGCTGCGCCGGTTTGCTTCGGCCACAAGGGCATGCAGCCTGATCCTGCTGCCCTTTCCCTCGCAGTGCGGACACGCGCAGGGCGGATATCCGCTGGAGAGATCAGGCACGGTCGCAGGTTTCACTGTGTGCTTTCGGCGCACTTCGGTGCGGACGCCGGTTTCCGGATTGATCCGGTACACCTCAATGGTCATCACTGGACGCGCCCCCCGGGGCCCACCTGGGCGCCTGCGCGGGCGCTCCTCGGCTGGGGAACGATGTGTGCCACGTAAGGCCGGACCAGGGAGCCCGTGCGTTCCCAGGCTTCCTCTGCCTCCCAGTCGCGGGGTGGGAACCGCTCGGCGCGCTCCTGCGGACGCGGCTGCCGCGACTGGGCCGGGGGCGGGGCGTGCCGCTCCCTGCGGGTCCTGCGCGCTGTGACCAGCCTCGCACCCCAGACGTCCGGCGTGGGGCGCCTGCGGGGCGCTGGGGGCGCAGCGGGGGGTGTATAGGCGGCAGTGTGCTTGCCGGGGGTGCGTCGCCGGAATACGGCTCTCACCCGTTCGAGGGTTCGTGATAGGTAGGACATTGTCAGCGCTCCTCTGAAGCGTTGGCCACGCCCCCGGACGTTCGCCGCGTCGCGGGGGTACTTGCTGTCTGTCCAAGCTCCCGTCCGGCTGAGTCGCTGCCTAGCGGCCCCATGTAGGCCCGTTGTAGGCCAGACTTGAGACATGCGCGGAGAGACAGCGGCCCACATGATCCGGCGCCTGCGGCTGGGCGAGGGGTGGAGTCAGGCACGGCTAGCGGCAGAGGCTTGCCGCGCGGCCGGTTTACCGCCCGACACACTTACGAGGCAGGACGTTTACCGGTGGGAGAAAGGCAAACGCACTCCGCGCGAATGGCTTCCGTTCCTTGCTGCCGCGCTCGGCGTGCCTGCGGTCGAGCTTGAACAGGCAGCCGCAATGGGTGCCCAGGGAAGCGCCCCGGTAACCGTCGCTGACTTCCTGCCGGAGACTGATCCGCTTACCCCTTTGAAGGTGCGTCAGGGGCGCCGTATTGGCGCGGGTGATGTGACGGACCTAGCCGGACGCGTCCACGGTCTGCGCCTTGCGGATGACGTCCTGGCAGGGGGTGACCTAATCGGGCCTGCGCTGCGTGAGCTGAAATCCGCTATCAAGCTCTACCGCGAGGGAAGCCACACAGAGGATATCGGGCGCGCTTTGCTTTCCCAGATTGGCGAGTTGGCACAGATCGCCGGATGGATTGCCTCTGACGCTGGGCGCCACGAGGAGGCGGAACGTATTTACAAACTGGGCATGAGTGCTGCCCAGCAAGCGGGGGACGCAACGCTAGTCGGTAATCTCGCCGGATCGCTTGCTTATCAGTACAGCAATACCGGACAGGAACAGCAAGGCTTGTTGCTCGCTCGCGCAGCGCTGGAACAGGCAGGCGACGACGCGTCCCCGAAAGCACGTGCGCTGTACCTTGACCGCGTCGCCTGGGCGCATACGAAAGCTAATGAGGCGCAGCCTGCAATGCGCGCCCTGGGCGAGGCATCCGAAGCTCTGGCCGAAGATAGCGAGGGCCGCGAATCTCCCCAGTACCTCTACTGGGTTGAGGCAGGCGAATTGCAAGTCATGGAATCGCGCGTCTATACGGAGCTGAAGCGCCCATTGCGCGCCGTGCCGTTGCTGCGGGAAGTCCTCGCCCGGTACGACGCAACGCATACGAGAGAACTTGCTCTCTACCTTTCTTGGCTTGCCGTTGCTTTGGCTGATGCTAACGAGCCGGAGGAGGCAGCAGCAACCGCCCAGCGCGTCATCACGCTTTCTGCGGACGTGGCAAGCGAGCGGACAGCAGAGCGCGTAAAGGTGGTCCTGCGTAGACTTGAGGAGTACCAGGACGTGCCAGAGGTGCGGGAAATCTTGGATGAGGCAGCATAGGGGAACTTATGCGACGCATGGCCCGGGCAAGCGATCTGGCGAATATGGCATTCGCAGGGAGATGCGACCGCTGTTTTCGGCAATTCCCGTTTACTCGCCTTCATCCTTCAGACCACGAGGAAGATCGCTTGTATTGCGACTCATGCTTTATTGAGGTGTTCGAGTACGATCCGCCTCCCGCACATCACTAGACGCAGGAAACGCCCCCTCCGTCCGCCCGTAGGCGAGACAGGAGGGGGCGTTTCCGTGGTCGACTGTTCAGCGCTCGCGCGTCAGGAGCAAGTATTTCTGCCGCTCGAAGATTTCTGCCTTGACTCGCTCGACCTCCGCGCGACGCTCGACGCGCTTCCTCGCCCGATGCTCCTGCACCCTGGCCAGGACCCAACGCGCGCGCTCCTCGGACAGCGGGCGCCCGACAGGCGGCCCCCACTCCGCAGGGAAGACAGAGGCGCCCCGCATAGCGTCCGCCCTTTCGACCCTGCCCGTTCTCAGCGTGCTTGTTTCCATGACTACTCAACCTCGATTCCGGACGGCGTCTTTCTTTTCGCTGCGCCTCGCAGTGCACCGACTGCCGCAGCGACTAGCGAACCCTCTTCCGATTCGTCGACGTACGCGAGTTTTACGTAGTCACGGCTGCCCATAAATTCTGGGCGAGGATTACGCCGCTCGTATTGCTCGCCTGCGTGCATGGCGCCCTCGCGTCGAGCTGCCGCTACCTCGCCCGGAGAAAGGGGGCCGTCCGCGCCGGACAGGCGCCTGCTCCGCATTGCTCGACGCGTCTCCTTTTCCTGGGCTGCGTTTGCCCCCGCCCTTACGGCAGCCTCGCGCCCTTCCCGCCATTCTTCAACGGCGCGTAGGTGTGCGCTCAAAGCGCGCTCGTGCTCCTGCGCGCGTCGAGCCGTGCCGTTCACCAGGGCGCGCGCGTCACTCTCGCTTATCGCAGGGTGCCCGGACCAGGTTTCGCGAATCGACATACCCAGCTCTGCGCACTCCTCGCGCACCTTCAACGCGGAACGCCGGGTTTCCTTCGCTACCTCGGCGAGGGGTATCAAACAGTCACACATGCTTTCTCTCCTAAATGGTCCTACGGGAATGACGGGGCTGCCCATCGAGGGCGATTTGAACGGCTCCGGAACGGCGAGTGCCGGCGGAGCGGGAACCTTTGCAAGATCGTGGCTAAAGCCTGGCTAAAGCACCTCGTCGCGTGCATTTTTCATCAACTCCTTGACAGCGTCATCACATGCCCCCAACTCATTATCGAACTGATTGGAATTGAGAGGCTCCCAGCCGTTGAAGGCCCTCCACAGCAGAGTGTCAACCTGCTCGGATTTGGAGTGCGACCACTCCAACAATTTGATGTTTTCCTCCGAAGCAACCAGTTTTGCTGCCGCCTCTGTCTGCCACAGATTTTGGCGGGCCGGGATGTACTGACGGTTCCACTGATTCAGGCGTTCCGTCGCCGTCGCCTGGAGGTAGTTTCGTACTGCCTTGCTCGCATTCTTGAAGGACTCAAAGCTTGCTTCAAACTGGACGTACGCGGTCCGTCGAGCGTCGGCCTGCCTCGCCTCCGCGTTCGCTTTGAGTTCCCTCTCTCCGTGGGCGTAGACGAGCATGCTGCCTGCCAGACCCCCGATCAGAGCTCCGACAAGCGACGTGACAGCGCTACTCGATTTCCCTCTCATCTGTTGCATGTAATACGTCTACCTCGGGACACGAGACTCGGCACGCTGTTAGCAGCCGTACGGGTGATCGTTCCGCCAGAATTCGCCCCGCGCAATTTTTTCCGAGTTTGGGCCGGGGCTGGGAAGCGTGCCCCACTAAAAATCGCAGGCGCTCAGAGTCCGCGCGCTCGACGTTCGGCCCGCCATTCGCGGTGGTAGTGGGTAAGGCACATGCCGCGCGAGTGCTGGAGGCGCGCGCAGTCCGGCACGGTGCACGGTCCTAGCCGTTGTTCTCTGGCGTGCCGGTAGCAGGGGGCGCATAGGCCCTTTACGTGCGCGTGCCCTGGGCATCCCTGGGTGCGGCATTGCTCGGTCATGGCTGCCCCCTCTGCTGTGTCGGCACGGCTGCCGGTCGAGAGCGCCCAGGCGGGCACGTGCGGGGCGCTCCTGCGTCGGGGGGGGGCGCCCCCCGGTACCGGCGGGCGCCTGCGGGGCGCCCAGGCGGCAGCGTGGGGGCGCCGTGCGGGGCGGTATGGGAATGGCTCCGGACCAGTGGGGCGCGGAGCCTGATTGCCTTGTCCAGGTTGGGCATGGCGAATGCGCCTCAATCTTCGCTGCGTTTCTTGCATTGGTCCAGTGATGCAAGGCGCCCATTTTTGTGATGTGCACTGCCCCGGCATTGCACCCTGCCGTGATCTTGTTTCCTTTCTCTCTGCCTTTCCTGGCCCGTTCCCTGCCCTGCCGCCTGCCCTGCCTTATAGGCAGGGGCAGGGAGGCAGGGTTGCAAAGGGACATACAGCCCTGCCGCACGGCAGGGTTAAGGCAGGGTTCCGGCAGGGTCGGCAGGGTAGTGCTTATGAGCCTGCCCGACAGTCTTAGGGATCACCTGGGCGTGATCTATAAGCCATTCCAGCGCCCAGTCAATGTCTGCGTTTCCCCCTGTGACTCCTCTACGTATCGCGCTCTTGCTCACCCCTGGGCTGTCCGCGACAAAGCCCAGGACGGCCGTACGCAGCTTCTCCGGAGGTTCTGGCCTATACCCCTTATCTTCCATTGCCCGCGCTGGCCATAGGTTGGCTACGGGCATAGGCTTTTCCTTGAAGTCGATCACTAGGTCTGCGAAGTGTTGCGGAGTCTTTCCCGGTACAGCATGGGCGCGCACCCATGCTGGCCGGTCTTTCTCGACTCGGAGTCTGCTCTTTCCGATCACACCCCTGCCAATCGGATGGACAGGGTCAAGGAAGTACGAGACTCCCGTAATCGCTGACTTTTTATGCTGTGAGCCGATGGCGCGGTTTCCGTCGTGCGGTACATGGTCGAGCACTGCGACGGCCCATTGAGCGGCAGCGAACGGCTTCGTCACCTTTGCATGCCATGCCGCTACGTCCTCGGCATCCTTCCCGTTCAAACCTTCCAATGCCATGGCCTCTGTCATGCCGTCGAATATGGCGAGGCTGCCGCCGATAGAGACGAGTCGTTGAAACTCGGTTTCGTCGGCGTCCGTAAGCGGGCCGTTCGGGCTGTAGTAGTGGAAGTAACCGGCTATCTCGTCACGGCTTGCGCCGAGCAGCTTTAGGCGCCGGACAATAGAGGCTGCGTCGTCCTCGAAGTCGATATAGGCAACGTGCCTGCGCGCCCGGATCTCCTGTACGGTCACCAGACAGGCAAGCCACGACTTGCCCGCTTCCGACTCGGCATGTACGCCGTTGATTTTTCCACGGTAGAAAATACCTAGCGCCATATCGCCGGACAAATGACCGACGTCGGTTTGTGTCTCACTCCCTGCCGCTTCCCATACTTCAGCAATGTCTATCGGCGCCCACGACAGACCGCCCCCGTTTCTCTGTGCGAGGATTTTACGGACGCGCGTCTTAACTTCCTCAATGTCAAGTTGCCGTTGCACCTCACGGAGTATGACTCCCTCGCGTTTTTGCCCCTCAATGAGGGCGTCTATTTCCGGGTCGAGACCTTCTACGGGCAGCACTCCGGCCACCTGAGAAATAAGGCGCTGAACTTCCTCGGGCAGTGATGCAAACTCCATCGAATTCGGGTTGAGCATCCATGCAAGAGTGAGCCGCCTGTATCCGTTCGACTGGGCTATTCTCTCCGCCTCACTCACTCGACGCCCTCGCCGTATGGGCCAGATATGACCCCCGTAACTCCGCCTGCCGCTACGGCTGCCCGTACGGCGTCGTGCACGTCCGTGAGGGCGCCTCGCAATACCGGGCATGTGTCGTCGTGGCCAACCACCATGCGCCAAATACCGGATGGATCTCTAACGATGCCGTCAACGCTCGATCGGCAATGCGAACAACGGTACTGCCGGGCAAACTCCTTGATTGCTTTCGGGGGTCCGCTGGGCGCCGGCACAGGCTTTCTGGGACGTCTTTTCTTGGGCATATTCTCTGCCTCTCTGATAGATGGGCTGTCTCTCTCGGCTGCACTCTGTTGAGTTGTCAATGTGCACGCGCGTGAGGCGCTGTCATTACTGGTGGAAGTTGGGCAGCAAAAGTTCTGCGAGGCGTTCCCGCTGTTCGTCGGTGAGGGGTGGCCATTCATTCACTGTGGCGAGGTGTTCGGCCAGAGTGAATGCCTTGAGTTCTCTCCGGGCATCGTCGGCAAGCTCGGGTCTGTCCGCGTGCCAACGTTCGTGTGCGGCTATCTGCGCCTGTACGCGTCGCGCGTCTCTTGGAAGAGTCATGTACTCATGCTGTGCGCATGCGGATATCGGCCAGCCCTGGGCGCCCTCTTTCCTGAAAGCGTGTCAGTGCAGATTGCTAGATCAAAAATGGGCAGCGCCCCGGAATCCGCATTAGGATTCCGGGGCGCTGCCTTTCAGGGTGCGGACTGGGGGAGACCTTCGGCACACGGGCAGTCCGGTACTTCCGGCGCTGCGCCCCTGCCCCCTACGGCGCCCCCTGGGCGCCTGCCGGACGCTACGGCGTCCCTGCGGCGCCCTGCCCGTCCCCCGGCTGCCCCTGGCGCCCCTGGCTGCCCCTGGCTGCCCCTGTACGGCCCCGAAGACGCGAAAGCGCCCCGCCCAGAGTCGAGGGCGGGGCGCTGCGCGCGGACGGCTACGCGGCTAGCTCCTGGGCGTGCGTAAGGCTCTTGGGCGTAATGACGATGGTGGACACGTCGAGTTCCTCCGAGGGCGCGCCTGCGGGGCGCCTGCCCCGCCTGCGCGTAGGCGCCTGCATGACCTTGACTGTCATAAGGGTGCGGATGATTTCCCGCTTACGGCCCAGGCTCAATCCGGCCCAGATGCTTTCAGCGTTCGCAGGGTCGAGGGCGAACGGCGTAAGCGGAGACTCGCCGACAGCGTCAATCAGGGTGCGCTGAATCTCGCCCAGGCGCTTAGTGATTTCTGCCGTTCCCGCTTCTAGCTGCGTCATGTCGATAGCGCCTTTAGCGAACGCTACGGCTAGCCCGTCCTTACGCCCCTGAAGTTGCGTCCGCTCCTCGCATAGCGCGCCGAAATCAGCGTCCTGCCTGGGCGCCATCAGTACGGCGACGTCCGGCCGCGACAGGCGCTCAATCACCGTTGCCTCAATGTATGCGTCGAGCAACAGGGCAGACTGCCGACCCTTGCCGCACTGATTGCAGAGGTACAACGGCATTTTGTCACTCGGCCTCTTGAGACGCTGCCGCATGACTCCCCCCTCGCACTGACCACACTCGAAAATGAGGCTGCCCAGCCACTTAGGCTGATTACCGGGCGACGTCCGACGCTTAGGGTCGCTGAAAAGCTCGATAAGCGCTTGCCGTTCCTCCTCCGTAATGATCGGTTCATAGACGTTCCGAGCGACAATTTCGCCCCGCCAAACGGCGTGACCGGACACGCGCGGACTCGTCAGAATACCTACAACGGTTTCCCGCGACCACTTATACGTGAGGATGTTCCGACCGTTGCGCAGCATCTTGCGCCCATCTTTCTCTGACACAGTCTTGACGCCTCGCCGATTAATGTCCGCGATCAAAACGGAGACTTTGACGCCTGCGAACAGTTCATCTTTCCAGTGGCAGATTTCCGCCGCTTCCTCTGCGTTGTGCTGGGACATGTCCAGTACCGGCCGGTCCTCATAAACCCGGTCGGCAATATCCGCTTTCGGGTTGACGCAGTAGGAGCGGACGCGCCCAGTGTCTACGCCCCAGCCGAACGGCCTTACGCCTCCGCCCCATTCACCGTTCCTGGCACGGCGCTTGTGTGACAGGGCGACGCGCTCACTCTTGTGCCCGGACTCCTCTTCTGCCTTGACGATATCCCGCAGGAAGTCGGCACGTCCGGCAGCGCGCTCGAAGTTGTACTCTCCGCCCCGCTGTTGACTGAACAGCTTTACGCCGTACGTTCGGGCGAGGCGGATGAATTCACGTCCCTCGCCTACATCGCGTGTCAACCGGTCTGCATGCCACACGATGATGATTGCGATAAGCCCTAGCCGAATGTCCCTCAACAGGGCCTGAAATCCGGGGCGTTCCTTCCTCTGGTCGAAAGCGCTAATGCCGACGTCCTCATAGCGCGCGGAGACAGGGTGACCGATTTCCTCGCCGAAGTCGTCGTTTTCGTTGTGCTGCGAGGCAACGCCCTGCCCCAACTTCAGTTCGTCGAGCGACACGCGCCCATAGGACGCGTTGAGCTGGGCGAGGGCGACGGATGCGGGCACGTCCGGCCTGGTCAGCGCTGTTGTCATGGGTCCGGGTAACCTCCGCTTGCGGCCCCTGCTAGGGGCGAGGCGATTGGGTCACACAAACCCGGAGTGGGGAAGTCGACGCTGCTGCACTGCCTCGCCGGGATCGTGACCCCCGACTCGGGATCGATCCTGTACGACGGGCGCGAGATGGCGACGATGAACGACGCCGAGCGCAGCCGGCTGCGGCGCTCGGAGTTCGGGTTCGTGTTCCAGTTCGGGCAGCTCGTGCCGGAGCTGACCTGCGTCGAGAACGTCGCCCTGCCGCTGCGCCTGAACGGCACCCCCCGCAAGGAGGCCGAGCAGACCGCGCTGTCCTGGATGCGGCGGCTGGAGGTCGACGACCTCGGCAGGAAGCGCCCCGGCGAGGTCTCCGGCGGCCAGGGGCAGCGCGTCGCGGTCGCCCGGGCGCTGGTCACCGGCCCCCGGGTGGTGTTCGCCGACGAGCCGACCGGCGCGCTCGACTCGCTCAACGGCGAGCGCGTGATGGAGCTGCTCACCGACGCCGCCCGCTCGGCGAACGCCGCGGTCGTGCTCGTCACGCACGAGGCGCGGGTGGCCGCCTGGTCCGACCGCGAGATCGTCGTACGGGACGGCAGGTCCCGGGACATGGAGCGCATCGCATGAGCGTGCGGCGGTGGGCCGGGGATCTGGCCCTGGGGGTCCGCTTCGCCTTCGCCGGCGGACGTGAGGGCTGGACGCGCGCCCTGCTGACGGCCGTCGGCGTCGGGTTGGGGGTCGCGCTGCTGCTGCTGACGACCGCGCTGCCGAACGTGCTGGCCGCACGGCACGACCGGGAGACCGCGCGCACGGACATCACCTACAACCAGGATCAGCTGCCGAAGGCGGACGACACCCTGATCGTGGCGAACCTCGAAACGACCTTCCGCGACAAGGACATCCGGGGCCGGGAGCTCGAACCCGAGGGGGCGCGGGCGCCGCTGCCGCCGGGGCTCGCGAGGTTCCCGGCGGCGGGCGAGATGTTCGTCTCCCCGGCGCTGAAGCGGCTGCTGGAGTCCGACGAGGGCAAGCTGCTGCGCGAGCGGCTGCACGAGAGGATCGTCGGGACCATCGGCGAGAGCGGTCTGATCGGCCCGGCCGAACTCGCCTTCTACCGCGGTGGCCAGGGGCTCGAGTCGAGGATCAACAACGGCCTGATCACCCGGATCGACCGGTTCGGGGACCCGCACCCGAGCCCCGAGCGGTCCGACCCGGTGCTGCTCCTGTTGATCCTCGTCGTGTTCGTGGTGCTGCTGATGCCGGTCGCGGTGTTCATCGCGGCGGCCGTGCGGTTCGGCGGCGAGCGACGCGACCGGCGGCTCGCGGCGCTGCGACTGGTCGGCTCCGACAGCCGGATGACCCGGCGGATCGCGGCCGGGGAGGCGCTCGGCGGCGCGGTGCTGGGGCTGGTCCTCGGGGGCGGTCTCTTCCTGATCGGACGTCAGCTCGCGGGTTCCGTGGAGGTGTTCCGCATCAGCGTGTTCCCGAGCTGTCTCAACCCCTCCCCCGCGCTGGTTCTGCTGGTCGCCGTAGCGGTCCCGGCGGCCGCCGTGCTGGTCACGCTGCTCGCGCTGCGCGGGGTGGTCATCGAGCCGCTGGGCGTGGTCCGTACGGCGAAGCCCGCGCGCCGGCGGCTGTGGTGGCGGCTGCTGCTGCCGCTGGCCGGCCTGGCGATGCTCTACCCGATGGTCGGGAAGGGCCGGGACAACGGCGACTTCAACCAGTACCTGGTGATCGGCGGCGTCATGCTGCTCCTGGTCGGCGTCACCGCGCTGCTGCCGTGGATCGTCGAGACGGTCGTCGCCCGGCTCGGCGCGGGCGGGGTGGCCTGGCAACTGGCAGTGCGCCGACTCCAGTTGAGCAGCGGCACGGCCGCACGCATGGTCAACGGCATCGCGGTGGCGGTGGCCGGGGCGATCGCGCTGCAGATGCTGTTCGCCGGCATCGAGGGCGACTACACCAAGGACACCGGGTTCGACATGAAGCGGGCGCAGATGCAGGTGTCGGTGCCGAGGGAGGTGCCGCTCGACCGGGCGGCCGCGCAACTGCGGGGGACCCGGGGGGTGCGCAAGGCGTACGTGTACTCCGAGGGCTATGTCGGCGACCGGCGCAGCGATCCACGCGTCACCGCAAGACTGACGGTGGGCGACTGCGCGTCGCTGCGCGAGCTGGCCGACCTGCCGTCCTGCCGCGACGGGGACGTCTTCGCCATGCACGGCGCCGACGACGGGGACACCCAGACGGCCGCGCTGGCCAAGGACTCCGGGACCGTGTACCTCGACCCGGGCTACCAGGACACCGGGAAGAACGCGGAGATCCCCTGGAGCCTCCCGGCGACCCTGAAACCGGCCGCGGCGCGCAAGGACATGACCGGATACAAGCGGGACGGCTTCCTGTCCACGCCGAAGGCGGTGACCTCCCGGGCCGCACCGGCCCTGAACAGGCAGGTCTACCTCGACATCGACGAGTCCGTGCCCGACGCGCGCGACCGGGTGCGGAACACGGCGGCGGCCATCGATCCGCTGACGGAGCCGATGGTGTGGACCGCCGCCCGGCAGTCGCACCGGTTCGCCTCCATCCGCACCGGCCTGAACGTGGGCGCCGCCTGCGTGCTGGCACTGATCGGAGCGAGCCTGCTGGTGTCACAGCTCGAACAGTTGCGGGAACGCCGGAAACTGCTGTCGTCCCTCGTCGCCTTCGGCACCCGGCGCCGCACCCTCGGCCTGTCCGTGCTGTGGCAGACGGCGGTCCCGATCGGCCTGGGGCTGCTGCTGGCGGCCGCGGTCGGGCTGACGCTGGGCACGGTGCTGCTGCGGATGACCGGCACGACGGTGCGCGTGGACTGGGCGTCGGTGCTGTCGATGACCGGCGTCGGGGCGGGGGTCGTCCTGCTGGTGACCCTGCTCAGCCTGCCCCCGCTGCTCAGGCTGATGCGCCCGGACGGCCTGCGCACCGAGTAGCCCCGGCGCGGGGACGGCAGCCGTCCGGCTTCCCGTCCGGGATCCCGTGCGGCTTCCCGTCCGGGAGGCCGGACGGTTTCCCGTCCGGCCTCGGCCGTCCGGTGAGCCCTTCGCCCCCGCGGGCGCGGGGCTCACCCGGTTGAGCCGAGGACCCGTACGGGAAGCGGGCGCAGCGCCTCGCGCAGGGCTGCCGCCAGTTCGGTGTACTCACCGCCGCGGGCGGCCCCGGTGCGCATGGCGAGGGCGACGCGGCGGGTGGGGGCGGGGTCGGCGAAGCAGGCGGTGAGGAGCCGGCTGCTGCGGGTGGTCTCCACCTTCAGCGCGGTGCGCGGCAGCAGGGTGCAGCCGAGACCGCCGGCCACGAGCTGCACGAGGGTGGACAGCCCGGCCGCCGTGGTGGTGACCGGCGCGCCCTCCCGTCGCCCACCACCACCCTCAACCGAGGGGCTTCGCCCCGCCCCCTTGATCCCGCGGCCGGCCTCGCGGCAGATGTCGAGGGCCTGGTCGCGCAGGCAGTGCCCCTCGTCCAGGAGCAGCAGGTTGAGTTCCTTCAGGGCCTCGCGCGGGATGCCGTCACGGCCGCCGAGCCAGTGGTCGGAAGGCGTGACGAGCACGAAGTCCTCGTCGAACAGCGGCAGTTCGACGATGCCGGGCACGCCGAGGGGCACCGCGAGCAGCAACAGGTCGAGGCGGCCGCCGGTCAGGCCGTCCAGCAGGCTGGCGGTCTGCTCCTCGTGGACCTGGAGGTCGAGGTCCGGGTAGCGTTCGTGCACCAGGTTCAGGACGGTGGGCAGCAGGTAGGGCGCCACGGTCGGGATCACGCCGAGCCGCAGGGCTCCGGTGAACGGGGCCCGGACCGCCTCGGCCTCCTCCATGAGCGCCGCGACCTCGTCCAGCACCGCCCTGGCCCGCCCCGCGAGCCGCTCGCCCGCGGGCGAGAGCAGCACCTTTCGGGTGGTGCGCTCCAGCAGCGTCACCCCGAGGGTGTCCTCCAGCGCCGACACGGCGCCCGAGAGGGCGGGCTGGCTCATGCCGATGACGGCGGCCGCGTCCCGGAAGTGCAGGTGCTCGGCCACCGCCGCGAAGGCGCGCAGCTGGGCCAGCGTGGGCTGCCGCCTCTTGTTGCTCACCGTCACTGATAGCCACCTCCGATCAACACGACCCAGTGTAGCTATTTCCGTAATCAATGCACCGTGTGCCAACATCAGCAGCGTCCAACCCATGGGAAACGCTGCCAAAAGCAGCGTTTCTTCGCTGCAAGGAGAGCGCGTGCTCACTGTCGGTGACAAGTTCCCCGAGTTCGAACTGACCGCCTGCGTCTCGCTGGAGAAGGGCAAGGAGTTCGAGAAGATCGACCACAAGACCTACGAGGGCAAGTGGAAGGTGATCTTCGCCTGGCCCAAGGACTTCACCTTCGTGTGCCCGACCGAGATCGCCGCCTTCGGCAAGCTGAACGACGAGTTCGCCGACCGCGACGCCCAGGTCCTCGGCTTCTCCGGCGACTCGGAGTTCGTCCACCACGCCTGGCGCAAGGACCACGACGACCTGCGCGACCTGCCGTTCCCGATGATGGCGGACTCCAAGCACGACCTCATGCGGGCGCTGGGCATCGAGGACGAGGAGGGCTTCGCCAAGCGCGCCGTCTTCATCGTCGACCAGAACAACGAGATCCAGTTCTCCATGGTGACCGCCGGCTCCGTCGGCCGTAACCCCAAGGAGGTCCTGCGGGTCCTGGACGCCCTGCAGACCGACGAGCTGTGCCCGTGCAACTGGTCCAAGGGCGACGAGACGCTCGACCCGGTCAAGCTGCTGGCCGGGGAGTGACCTGAGATGTCGCTCGACTCCCTGAAGTCGGCCGTACCGGACTACGCCAAGGACCTCAAGCTCAACCTGGGCTCGGTCATCGGCAGCTCCGACCTGCCGGCGCAGCAGCTGTGGGGCACCGTGCTGGCGACCGCGATCGCCTCGCGCTCCCCGATCGTGCTGCGCGAACTGGCGCCGGAGGCGAAGGCCAACCTGTCGCCGGAGGCGTACACCGCCGCCAAGTCCGCCGCGGCCGTCATGGCGATGAACAACGTCTTCTACCGCACCCGTCACCTGCTCTCGGACCACGAGTACGAGAACCTGCGCGCGGGCCTGCGGATGAACGTCATCGCCAACCCCGGCGTGGACAAGGTCGACTTCGAGCTCTGGTCGTTCGCGGTGTCCGCGGTCAACGGCTGCGGCGCGTGCCTCGACTCGCACGAGCAGGTGCTGCGCAAGGCGGGCATCGGCCGTGAGGTCGTCCAGGAGGCGTTCAAGATCGCCTCGGTGGTCCAGGCGGTCGCCGCGACCCTGGACGCCGAAGCGGTGCTGTCCGAGCTCGCGTGACTTGTGCCAACCGGCCGTCGTACGAGGGCCCCGCTCACCCCTGGTGGGCGGGGCCTTCGGCGTCCCGGCCGCCGTCCGCGGCCGCGAGCGGGGCCTTCCCGGCCGGCACGGCCGCTTCCTGGGGCGCGGTGGCGGCCGGGAAGGGCTGGGCGCGCAGCACCGCCTGTTCGCGCGCGTACGACCGCAGGTACCCGACCACCGTGTTCGTCACCGCCACCAGCGGTACGGCGACCACCGCGCCGCCGATGCCGGCCACCATGCCGCCCGCGGCCACCGACAGCACCACCGCCAGCGGGTGGACGCGCACCGCCCGGCCCAGGATGAACGGCTGGAGGATGTGCCCCTCGATCTGCTGCACCGCCAGCACGACCGCGAGCGTCATCACCGCCGTGAACACGCCCTGGGTGACCAGCGCGACCACCACCGCCAGCGCCCCGGAGGCCACGGCGCCCACCAGCGGGATGAAGGAGAACAGGAAGATGAACACGGCCAGCGGGACGGCCATCGGCACGTCGAGGAAGTAGATGCCCAGGCCGATGAAGATGGCGTCTATCAGCGCCACGAGCACCGTGCCGCGCACATAGGCCGTCAGCGTGCGCCACGCCCGCGGTCCGGCGCCCGCGATGCCCGGCCGGGCCGCGGCCGGCACCAGCCGGAGCAGCCAGCGCCAGATGTTCTCGCCGTCGTAGAGCAGGAACAGCGTCGAGAAGAACGCCAGCAGGATGCCCGTCAGCGCCTCGACGACCACCGTCACGCCCTCGAGCCCCGCGGACGTGATCTGGTCGGTGTTGGCCCCGACCGCGTCCCGCAGGTTCTTGGCTATCTGGTTGACCTGCTTGTCGGTGACGTGGAAGGGGCTGTTGAGCAGCCACTTGCGCAACTCGTCGATGCCGTCCTGGATCTGGCTGGAGAGGTTGTCGATGTTCTCCATGACCTGCCAGGTCACGAACCACCCGATCAGACCCATGACGACGAAGCCGAGGATCGCGGTCAGCGCGGTGGCCGGGCCGCGCGGCACCCCGTGCCGCCGCAGGCGGGCCACCGTGGGCTGCAGCAGCGCGGTGATGAGCACCGCGACCACGAAGGCCAGCACCACGAGCTGAACGGCGCTGATGACCCGCATCAGCACCCACACCGTGCCGGCCAGCACCAGCAACCGCCAGCCGGCCTCGGCGGCGACGCGCACCCCCCAGGGAACGGCCTGCGCGGGATCGGGGCGGGCCGCGACGACGGTCACCCGGTCGGGGAGCGGGATCTGGTCCTCGGCGGGCGCCTGTTCCTCCTCGGCCGCCTCCCGCGCCACCTCGGCACGACGCTCGTCGAGCCGCTCACTCACCTCGGTCAGTCCGGCACCGAGCCGGCCGAGCCACCCTGGCACTCGCGACATGATCCGTCCTCTTCCCCCGTCTGTCCCCATCACTCCCCCCTGGAGCCCCTGGAGCCGCCGTGTCCGACCGTACAGGGCGAAAGCCCCTCCCCCTAGGACGGGGAGGGGCTGCGCGAGGTTGAGAGACGAGGCCGCGGGCCTCGGCGGCTCAGTACCAGTGGTTGGCCTGCCAGAACGACCACGCGTCACACGGGCTGCCGTACCGGCTGTTCATGTAGTTCAGGCCCCACTTGATCTGGGTGGCCGGGTTGGTCTGCCAGTCGGCGCCGGCGGACGAGTACTTGGAGGCCGGCAGGGCCTGGAAGAGGCCGTAGGCGCCGGAGGACGCGTTGACCGCGTGGTAGTTCCAGCTGGACTCGTGGTCCACGATGTTGCTGAAGCACTGGAACTGGCCGCTCGGCACCATCTGCCGCGCCATCGCCTGGATCTCGGCGACGGAGTAGGAGCTCTGGACGGCGAAGGTGGAGGCGTCGCGGGTGGCGTCGCGGCTGGCCGCGGCCTTCGCCTCGGCGCGCTCCTTGGCCTCCTTGGCCGCCTTCTGCGCGGCTTCCTTCTTCGCGATCGCGGTCTCGGCGGCTGCCTTGCGGGCGGCCTCCTCGGCGTCCTTCTTGGCGGTGGCGTCGGCGGCGATGGCCTGCGCGTCGGCCTGCTGCGTCAGGGACGCGGTCTGCACCTGGGCCTGCTGGCCCGCCGGGATGTCCGCGAGAAGCGTCGCGTCTGCTGCCGCCTCTGCGTCGTTGGTCTGAGCGGTGCTGCCCGAGGCAACGCCGACGACGCTTCCGACAGCGGTGACCGCGGTGGCCGAGGCCACTGCGAATCCCCGGACCGAGATCCGGCTCACACGGTTTCCTTCCAGCATCGCCCGCTTCGGTGACCCTGGCGGACGCAATCGTGCCCCTGACGCTGGCCTCCCAACTGCGGGGTCACGGGAGGCACGGGCCCGGTGGGCAACTCCCGCGGGGGGAGCGCCGCGTGGTGCTCGGGCGGCATACGACGACGCTATGGAGTTGGCGGTGGTGCTTCGGTTGTGCCGTACCTCCCCCGGCGCCCGAAGGGGCTGGGGGCACCCACAGGGGGTACAGATACAGGTGTGTCGTATGCGGGGCCTGACAGGAGTGAGACTCTGCCGCAAGCGGACGCCGGGTGGCAATTCCGCGTTGCGTGTGAAAGCTCACATCCGTTTTCACCCTGGGTATTTCAAGGAACCGCCACATACGAAGGCGCCGCCCGGCTAGGCTCTCGACCTTTGCCGGGCGGCGCCGACTGACGCGCAATTACCCCTTATGGGTCATCGATCATCAGATCTGTCAGACCTTTCAGACCTTTCAGACTTGTCAGATCTGCCCTTCTTCCAGCATTTCGGTCACAAGGGCCGCGATCTGGGACCTCTCGGACCGGGTCAGCGTGACGTGCGCGAACAGCGGATGCCCCTTCAGCTTCTCCACGACGGCGACCACACCGTCGTAGCGGCCCACCCGCAGGTTGTCGCGCTGCGCCACGTCGTGGGTCAGCACGACCCGCGAGTTGGCGCCGATGCGGGACAGCACGGTCAGCAGAACGTTCCGCTCCAGCGACTGGGCCTCGTCCACGATCACGAACGCGTCGTGCAGGGAGCGTCCGCGGATGTGGGTCAGCGGGAGGACCTCCAGCATCCCGCGCGCGGTGACCTCTTCTATGACCTCGCGGCTGGTGACCGCCGACAGCGTGTCGAAGACCGCCTGCGCCCAGGGGCTCATCTTCTCGGCCTCGGTGCCGGGCAGGTAGCCCAGCTCCTGGCCGCCCACCGCGTACAGCGGACGGAAGACCATCACCTTCTGGTGCTGGCGCCGCTCCAGCACGGCCTCCAGGCCGGCGCACAGCGCGAGCGCCGACTTGCCGGTGCCGGCCCGGCCGCCCATCGACACGATCCCGACGTCCGGGTCGAGCAGCAGGTCCAGCGCGATGCGCTGTTCGGCGCTGCGGCCCTTGATGCCGAACGCCTCCCGGTCGCCGCGCACGAGGCGGACGTTGCCGTCGGGTGCGACGCGGCCGAGGGCCTTGCCGCGCTCCGACTGGATCGTCAGGCCCGTGTGCACCGGGAGGTCGGCGGCCTCGGGGACGTAGACGTGCCCCTCCTCGAAGAGGATGTCCACCTGGTCGCCGGGCAGCGTCAGTTCGGACATCCCGGTCCAGCCGGAGGAGTCGGTGATGGCGAGCTCGGCCCGGTACTCCTCCGCGAGGAGCCCCACCGACGACGCCTTGATCCTCAGGGGCAGGTCCTTCGACACGACGGTGACGTCGAACCCCTCGGCCTGCAGGTTGCGGGCGACCGCGAGGATGCGGGAGTCGTTGTCCCCCAGGCGGTAGCCGCTGGGCAGCACGCTGGGGTCCGAGTGGTTGAGCTCGACACGCACGGTCCCGCCGAGTTCCCCGATCGGTATGGGGGCGTCGAGGCGGCCGTACCTGACCCGGTAGTCGTCGAGCAGGCGCAGGGCCTGCCGGGCGAAGTAGCCGAGTTCGGGATGGTGCCGCTTCGCCTCCAGCTCCGTGACCACCACGATGGGGAGCACGACCTCGTGCTCGTCGAAGCGGGTCAGGGCGTTCGGGTCGGCCAGCAGGACGCTGGTGTCGAGAACATAGGTGCGCCGGTCGGGCTTGTGGCGCTTTGTGCTGGTCACCACGGAAGGACGTACCCCCTCGGATGAGGTCGGGGAGCGACGAGAAGGAGCTGGACCGGTCGACGGCCGCGTTGCACAACGGGCCGAGAACCGGCCCTCCGCCGCTGCGTCAGTGCTGTGACCGCACGATCGGGCTGGTGCAAAGGGCCTCCCGGGCGGACGGCCCCGTGCCGTCCGCTGAGATCCGACACCCGTGGTTCGGGCGTCGACCTGCTTGCCTTATGCCCTCGATTTCACGCCGCCATGCCACGGCGCGCCACAGCGCCCTGGTGAACTCCTCGTTACTTCCGCCCCAGGAACGGCGCTACGGGGCTCCCCCGGGGAGCGCGTGGGGAGCCTGCCGGGAGCGCGTGGGGAGCGCGTGGGAAACCCAAGGGAAACCCGTGGTGGGCCCGTGGTGGGCCCGTGGTGGGCCCGTGGGGAGCCCGTGGGTCAGCCGCCGTAACGGCGGTGGCGCATCGCGTAGTCGCGCAGGGCGCGCAGGAAGTCGACCTTGCGGAAGGCCGGCCAGAAGACTTCGCAGAAGTAGTACTCCGAATGGGCGGTCTGCCACAGCATGAATCCGGACAGCCGCTGCTCGCCGCTGGTGCGGATCACGAGGTCCGGGTCGGGCTGGGCGCGGGTGTAGAGGTGGCGGCCGATCATGTCGATGTCGACGGCCTCGGCGAGTTCCTCCATCGAGGTGCCCCGCTCCGCCGCGTTGAGGAGCATCGAGCGCACGGCGTCGGCGATCTCCTGGCGGCCCCCGTAGCCGATGGCGACGTTGACCAGTATCCCGTCGACGTTCGCGGTGGCCTCCTCGGCCTCCTTCAGGGTGCGCTGCATCCCCGACGGCAGCAGGTCCAGCGCGCCGACGTGGTGCACGCGCCAGCGGCCGTCGGCGGCGAGGGAACGGACGGTGTCCTCGATGATGCCGAGGAGGGGGACGAGTTCCTCCTGCGGCCGGCCGAAGTTGTCGGTGGAGAACAGCCAGAGGGTGACGACCTCGACGTCCGTCTCGGCGCACCAGCCGAGGAACTCCTCGATCTTGTCGGCGCCGGCCTGGTGACCCTGAGCGGTGGTGGAACCCGCGGCCTTCGCCCAGCGCCGGTTGCCGTCCATGATGACGCCGATGTGCTTGGGCACCTGGGCGTGGTCCAGGTGGCCTTCCACCCGGCGTGCGTAGACCCTGACCAGCAGGCCGCGCAGCTTGTCGCGCAGGTTCACGTGATTGTCAGCCCCTCCGTACTGATCGGACAGGCACGGCCCGGGCTCGGCGTTCGGCCGAGGGCGGGCCCTGTCCGCTGGCGGTCCGGGGGCTCCGCAGGGCGGTCCCCGGAGGCGAAGCCTACCCCCGCCGCGCCGAGTCTCCGCCAACGGGTGCGGGGCCGGAGGGCCCGTGGGACACGGCCTGTTGGCGCGTACGGGGGGCTGCAGGGGGCTGCGGGGGCCTTTCGGCGAGCCAGTGGGGTCGGGGGGCCGCCCACCCCACCTGCGGCTCCCGACCGGGAGGGGCTGCGGCTCCCGACCGGCAGGGGGCGCGTGCCGCCGCGCGCCGGGGGCTGTGCCGCCGCGCGCCTGAGTCCGGGACGAACGGGCGCCGGAGTCCGTGACGAACGGGCGCTCGCCGTCGTCGGTCGGGGCACAAAAAACGGGCCGGTCCGTGGGGGGGAGACGGACCGGCCCGAGGGGGGGGCTTCCACCATAACCCTTCGTAAGTGCTCCTGCGTGCATCGGCGGCCCACAATTACTCTCCGAATTCGCGCGGCGACGCCCCGATGCCCACGCGGTGGATCACGGCGGGGTGGCGCGCCACCCTCATCCAGGCCCCTCACCAGGGCAGATGCGGCGGAATCGATGGGGAACGCGGGCGGGACCCCAGGCCTTGCCGCGCTCGGAGCGCCGTACGACGACTTGCCCCGGCGTCCCTCCGGCGGGTGAACGTCCGCTCGCGCCCCGTCGCCCCGAGACGCCGGCCGAGTGACGCGGCACCGCGCAGCCCCCTCCACTGCGCGGTGCCGCCCGCGCAGCTTTGCTGGCGCGAATTACCTTGGTCTGAACTTACGCGATGAACGGGGACGGAGGCGAGTCGCCGTCGATAACAATGCGATCAACGCGCGTAGCCTGCAAAACTGCGGGCGCGATATGCCCGCAATGCACCGATTCTCCCGGCGGTCCGTCGTCCCGCAGTCTCATCCCGGGCTCAGTGGCTTCCGGGCCTCGATGAGGTGCCGGGTGCTGTGGGCGACGAAGGGGCCGTCGGACTCGATTCGCTGGTGCAGGGTGCGGAGCCGCGGTGCGTACGCCTCGACGGTGAAACCGGGGACCATCCAGATCACCTTGCGCAGGAAGTGGACGACGGCGGCGATGTCGTGGAACTCCATGCGCAGCCGCTCGGCCCTCAGGTCGACGACCTCCAGTCCGGCTGCCTCGGCCCCGGCGCGCTCGCGGTCGGGGTGGCGGGCGTTGCGGGACGCGTCCGGCTGCGGCCCGAGGAAGTACTCGACGAGTTCGACGGCGCTGCCGGGTCCCACGTGCTGGGCGAAGTAACTGCCGCCGGGCTCCAGGACCCGGGCGATCTCCGCCCAGTGCGGCGTCACCGGGTGACGGCTGCTGACGAGGTCGAAGGCGCCGTCCGCGAAGGGCAGCGGCGCGTCCTCGGCTGCGGCGACGACCACGGTGCCGCGCGGCCGGAGCCGGGCGGCGGCCTTCGCCACGTTCGGCGGCCACCCTTCGGTGGCGGCCGTGAGCACCGGCGTTCTCCCGGCCCGGCCGAGGGCGAAGTCCAGCACCTCCCCTCCCCCGGTCTGCACGTCCAGCGCGGCCGTGGCCCGCGCGAGCCGCCCGGCCAGCGACACGGCGTACCCCCAGGAGGGCCGCTCCTCCGTGGCCCGCCCCTCGAACCAGGAGAAGTCCCAGCCCTCCGTGGGGACGGAGGCACCCTCGGCCACGAGGTCGTCGAAGGCACGGGAAGCGGCGGAGGTGCTGGATCTGTCGTCGGCGGCCATGAGGCGATCGTCGCAGGATCAGGCGGGCGGGCGCCGCCGGTTTCTCGGCGCCGTCCCGCCCGCCGCGTCGCGCCGTCCCGCCCATCGCGTCGCGCCGTCCCGCCCGCCGCGTCGCGCCGTCCCGCCCGCCGCGTCGCGCCGTCCCGCCCATCGCGTCGGCGTCGTGCTACGGCACGAGCGGCCGGACCTCCTCGGCCACGAACCGGACGAAGCCCTCGGGGTCGGGTTCGTCGCCCGTCGGCTGGAGGATCACCCGGTCGGCCCCGGCCTCGGCGAGCCGCTGAACGGCCTCCGCGACGGCGCCGGCGTCTCCGGCGGCCCCGAGGTCCGGCACGGACTGCAGCCCCTCGGCGACGAGTTCGGCGTGCAGGCGTTCGGCGGCACCGGGCCCGGTGACAGCGAGCAGATAGACGACGACCTCGTGCGGATCCGCCTGCCGCCCCGCCGACTCGCGTCCCTCCTCGATGAGCCGGCGGGCGTGCCGCACCCCGTCGGGCGAGGTGGACGCGGTCAGCAGCGTGCCGTCCGCGGCCTCACCGGTGAGCCGCAGGGATCGCGGCCCGGTGGCTCCGGCGAGGACGGGCGCGGGACCGGCGGGCGGCCAGTCGAGTGCTACGTCGTCGAGGGTGACGTACCGTCCGCTGTGGGTGACCCGTTCTCCGCGGAGCAGGGCACGCAGGGCGAGGAGGTACTCCCGCAGCAGGGTGACGGGCGACTCCGCTCTGGCGCCCACCTGTCCCATCCAGTCCTGCACTCCGTGTCCGACGGCGAGGACGGGGCGTCCGGGGAACATCCGGTGCAGGGTCGCGGCCTCCATCGCGGTGAGGGCGACGTTCCGCAGCGGTACGGGCAGCAGACCGACCCCGATGCGCACACGCTCGGTCCAGGCGAGGGCCGCGGCGGCCGCCGAGATGCCGCCCTCCATGAAGCAGTCCTCCCACAGCCAGAGTTCATCGAGCCCGCTGGCGTCCGCGACACGAGCGACATCACGGAGTCTTTCGGGAGGCAGTTGGGGCCGGAAAACGGCGCCGAGTCCAGTCATGCACCCTTCCTAACCCGGTCGGCGGCACGAGGACAACACGTTAACGATCAGCCGACGCCGCCGGCGCTGCCGCCGTGGGGGTCGGGGGCGTGGCGTTCGTAGTGCAGGAGGACGACACCGTTGCCGAAGGTGCGGCTCGCCACGAGCCGGAGGGCGGCGCCGATCTCACCGCCCTCCGGGGAAGAGACGCCTGCCCTGCCCGAGGATCACGGGATGGACGTAGACCCGGTACTCGTCCACCAGCCCCAGCCGCATGAACTCCGCGGCGACCTCGGCCCCGCCCAGCCCGAGATCCCCACCGGCCCGCTCCTTGAGCGCCCTGACCTCACCGGGCACCACGTCCCGCACGACGACGGTGTTCCACTCGCCCTTCTCCACCGTCCGCGAGTACACGACCTTCGGCATCTCCCGCCAGATCCCGGCGAACTCGACGATCGCCGCGGGGGCGTCCGGATCGGCGTCGGCGGCGGGCCAGTAATCGGCCATGAGCTCATAGGTACGCCGCCCGCTGAGCAGCCCCCCGAACCGCCGGACGGTGTCATTGAGGTGCCGGTGCAACTCGTCGTCGACGCAATGCCAGGAAATGTCGTGCCCGGGCCCCTCGGTGTAGCCGTCGAGGGAGACGGACATCATCAACACGATTTTCCTCATCACTCACTTCCCTGGTGGCGGCCCCAGTTGCTGTCCGTGGGCCGCTCACTGCGGTCCGGACCGTCCCCGCAGGCTTCGGTGGGCATGCCCGGGTTGCGGCTCAGGCGCTGGTGGATCACATAGAGGTGGCGCGGGCCCGGGACGGCGATCACACCGGCGGAGCGTGGGTCGCCGGCGAAGAGGACCTCCCGTACCTGTGCCTTGCGCTCGGGTTTGGCGCGCTTGCCAAGGCGTCCACCCCACCAGACGGAACGCACATGAGAATGCATGACCATCGTCACCTGCTCACCCGGCGTTCCGGGGTCGGGGAACTTCAGCCAGGCGTGACCACTGCGTACGCCCGGCATGTTGCCGATACCGCTTTCCGGGGCCTCGTGGACCTGCCAGGGGTACTGACGCAGGAGACGCCGCGCGCGAAACGCCCCTCTCCAGTAAGCCCACTGGAGGAACGTCCGGTAGAACGTGTAGGCCATCGGGACGAAGAAGAGCCAGAGAGTCCACGTGATCGACATGCCTACGTACCACGCCAGGAGGCCCGCCCAAGCGGCGGGCCAAAGGATCTGACCGAGGGCGGCCCCGGTGAGAAGTCTCGCCCAGGCACGCCGAGTCGCCGGATCGTCCCATGCCGTGGCGTGGTGGGTGGGGGACATGTCAGTCCTTGCCGGATGCGTCGTCGAATACGTCTCGGAGTGGGTTGTCGAAGCTGACAGTGCGGGCGACGTCCTCGAGAAGGGCGCGGTAGTGACGTGCACGATTCACTGCTGTCGTGGCCAGCGCGAGGATCGCGATCCGCCGACCGTCGGGGCACGGAACATAGGCCGTGGCCTGAAGCAGCTCGCGCTGGGCGCCGTTTCCCTTCTCCGGTGGCACAGACAGGCGACGCTGTACGAGCGAACCCGGACCACACGGCAGATCGAGTGTCTCGATGTGCTCGGCATCCTGCGCGCCGGCAGCGGCGCGAGCGGCCAGGACGCTGCGCGGGGCCCAGTCGCTGGGTCGTGACGCAAGGGTGAACAGGGACAGCAGCATCCTGCCGTCCCCCTCGTCGTCCGCGTGCACTCCAAGGCAGCAGAGCACAGTGCCGGCCTCCAGGAACAGCTGAGCCAGCCGGAGGACCGGACCGAGATCCGTCGGCGGCTGTCGCCGGGCCATGGCGTCGGGCAGCGCGGCCGGCAGGAGACCCGGGGTGCTCCCTGAACCCGCCCCGCCAGACCTGTCTTCGGCCTCCGCCAGTTCTCGCAGCGGGAGTGGGACGAAGCCGGGGGGCAATGCGAACCAGACGTCGGCGTCCTGACTCCGGGCCGAGACGTCGATCACGTATGAGTCGCTGCTCATGACGCTTCGCCTGCTCCGACGACGAAGAAGTGCAGGACACCCAGGGTCGCCGGGATGTCGACGCCGAGAGTTCTGGGCCCGTCGAGAAGGTTGGTGGCAGTCGTGGCCGTATCACTGTCGAGGCTGTCCACTGCGCTGCTGACGACGCCGTAGGCGGCTGTGCCGGCTCCCAGGTAAGTCGCCGGTTTGTCGACCGCCTCGACCGCCGGTGCGAGCCGGCCGCCGAACACCCAGGGCTTGGCCAGAATGTTCACCGCGCCTTCGGTCGCGGCGGCCTCGGTCCTGATCGAACTCCCCATCGTCCTCCCCGATGTCATCGCGTTGGTTCCGAGTCTCGTCAGCTTCTGATTGAGAGTCAGCACCTCGTCGGCCTCTCCGGCGAGGGAGAGCAGTTCGCCGGACTCCCCGATGGCACGGAAACCCAGGTAACCGCCTTTGAGTACCGCTCCCAGCCCAGGCAGCATCCCCAGAAAGTCCCCCGCGACCCCGAGCGTGTTGCTCCAGAACTCGGCATCCAACTCGCCGTGAAGGAAACCGTCTTTCAGGGAGGACATGACCTCCGGGTCGGTGACGCGAAGGCTGAAGGCCGCTCCGCTCAGCAGGCCGGCCGCAAGGAACAACACCCATGGCGCGACAACGGTGAGGCCCAGCAGGGCGATCACGCCGAGCACGGCCGCACACGCGCTGAGGATGTCCGGCAGGTTGTCCGCCGCCCAATTCGTCAACTTCTCCCAAGCGTTCGGCTCGTGCGGAGCAAGCTTGTGCGTGGCGTCGCCGATGTGCCGTGCTCTCTTGCGGGCCGTTTCCTCATGTTCGGTCGCGAGGGCGCGTGCACGACGGAGTACGTCGTTCAAGTCCTCCTGTGCCGTCGCCGCCGCGGCGTTCGCTCTGGTCAGCGCCGAGTCGGCGTCGTCGTCGGCCCGGTTCTCGCCCTTGACCGGCGCGGAATCATTCCCGGTCCCGTCCGCACGACCCCGAGCCCGTTCCAGCGCCTCTCGCGCGTGCTCGGCCTCACCGTCCAGCTTCTTCGCCCGTCGCTGGAATTCCTCCAACTCAATTATCCAGAGATGTAGTTGCTTGGCGGCCTTACTGACGGAGCGAGCGCCGTTCTTCAGGTTGAGCGGCAAGGGGCCACCCTCGAGCTGATCACGGAAGGCTACCGCCGCATCCCCCTCCCAGTAACTTCCGTCCATCAGTGCGGTGACTTTGGAGTGGGCTTTCTCCATCTCCTTCGCACAGCCTGTCAGCCTGTGGTGGATGTCCCGTACCAAGTCGGTTCTGCCGGGGCACGGATTGAAGCCGAGATGCGGGTACGGGTTTTTCACGCCCGGGTCAGATTTCAACCCCTGTGGCCGGTCGGCGTCCGCGGCGGGCACCGTCACTTCCCCCCGCCTTTCCGTCTCGCCTTTTCCAAGGCCTTCTCCAAGGCGACGTCCACCTCGCGGAAGTCGTCCCTGGCCTTCTTGGTGATGTCCGTGAGTTCCTCGATCTGCTCAGCGATCTCCTTGGCCCCGAAGTGCCAGTCTTTCTGGAATCCGTCGCAGGCCTGGTCGAGGTCATCCGTGCCGAGCCCGCTGACGCCCGAGTCGTGCAGCACCTTCTGCAGGGCGACGAAGGAGTTCTTCGCCTTCTTCAGATCCTTGAAGAACCTCTCCAGCTCGGTTCCGTCGACTCTGAGCCGTTCAGCCACGTGTGGCCCCTGTTCATGTCTTGCCCGGCTTCACGTTCTGCGTCAGCGGTTGACGGCCTGGATCTCCTGGACGACTACGTCCTGCGTCGCGCCGAAGGTGCCGTCGGGAAGGTCGCCGCCCGCACCGCCGGAGCCCGTCCAGTGGATCTTCCAGGTGACGGTGGCCTTGAGCGGGTACGAACCGTCGCCCGAGGAGCGCAGGTACCTCACCCCGCAGGGCGGGGTCTCGTCGGCCTTGCCCTTGGCGTAGGGCTCGCCGATACGGCCGTCGTGTATCTCGCACACGCCGGAGGCCGGGAAGGTGACTGCGTCCTCCGTGCCCGGGTCGATCTTCACGGACACCGGCTCGGCGGTGGTGGCGGCGGAGATGCCGAGCAGCGGGACGCTGGCGGTGACGGAAACCGGCTTGAACTTCGCCGCGTCCAGCCACGCCCACGTCGGGAGATTCACCTTCGTGGTGTTCTCCGGGGCCAGGTCCACCTTCGTGGAAGGAACACGCACCTCCGCGTAGGCGAGCTGCGCGAGGACTTCCGGGGTCACCGCCTGGGGGATGTCGGCCGGCGGGTCGTCGTTGTCGTCCACCCAGAAGATGGGCTTGGTGCAGTCGAGTGACGCGAGGTCGCCCTCACGGCCGGGCGTGACGTAGGAGTCCCACCAATAGCCCTTACCGCTCTTCTCCTTGTTGAAGTCCTTGTACGGATGACCCTCGACATAGTGGTCGCGCTGTTTCGCGTCCCACTCGTAGCCCGTCGACCCGGCCTCCCAGATCGGCTTCAGGTACGCCTCGAGTTCCTCCGGCGTGTACTTCGGCGCGTAGTAGCAAGCGGGTGGGGTCCAGGTCGTCGCGGACGTCACCGGCCCTGCCGACTGGCCCGAGCCGTTCTTGGAACGGTCGAAGACGACAGCGCCTGCCGTCGCGGTGACCTCCTGACCGGTCCGCCCGCCCCCGACCTGGGTCTCGGAACCGGTTCCCTTGCCTCCGGGCACGAAGTCGGCCCAAGCCGCCGGGCCTGAGGCGAGCACCGTCACGCCCGCCACGAGGACGGCGCCGCCCATGATTCTCGTTACGGCTGGCACTGAGCAGCCCCTCGCGCGGAGATGATCTGCGACGTCTGCCAGACACCCTCGGCGTTCTTGTCCAGCCTGGTGTTGTACAGCACGTAACTGTTCTTCGTCGCCGGGGTCTTGGCGATCTTGTTCGTCTTCTTGTCCTTGCTGTAGCCCTTGCTCTCGTCGGCACAGAAGGTGAGAACGGCGGATGTCTTGCTCTTGAGTGTCACGACACGGTCGTAGTAACGGGCTTCACCGGTGATCGTCGCACCGGCCTCCTTGAACTGATCGACCCAGGAGAGCGCAGCCCCCAATGCCTTACCGGTGTTGTAGTAAGCAAGTGCGCTGCCTTTGGGGTCCGTGCCTGTAATGGCGGCATCGACGGCGCGCATGCGTTCCGCGCTGTCGGCGAGCACCGCATCCTTGACCGGGTCGCCGGTCTCCGTGTCCTCGAAGACCAGTTTCAGGTCCGACGGAAGTTCGATCTTCGGTCGACCAGCCGCCGACGTGGCGGACCTGCTCGGTGAAGCGGATGCCTTCTCTCCCGTGTCGGCTCCCGCGATCTTGTCGTTGGCCTTGTTCTTGGAGCTGTCGTCGCTCCCGCACGCGGACAACGACAGGGCCGCAGCGGCGGTCAGAGCGATCGCTGCGAGCAGGGTGGGGCGGGGGTTCACAGTCGGCTCCCGGTGAGGCGAGGCTTCTCTCGAGCGAACCAACGCTATCGGCGCACAAGAAGTGACACCAGCGCGAGACTTGTCAACCGATGGAGCGTATGAGAGCAAATCGGCGGTTCGAACGCCTACTTGAGCAGTAACGGTTACGTAACACGCTGTGCGGCGTGGCGGGGGAGGTGAGCGTTCCGTTCACGAACCCGCAAAGGGTTTCACGTCGCTGTGACCGCTCCGAGCACCAGTCCCGTCAGCGTGCCGGTCAGCATGAATGGGCCCAAGGGGATTGAGGACTTGCGGGTGACGCGGCGGGTGGCGAGCATGGCCGCGCCGTACAGGGCGCCGTAGAGGAGGCCGGTGAGGGCGCCGGTCAGGAGGGTCGGCCAGCCGTACCAGCCGAGGGCCGTGCCGAGGGGGAGGGCGAGTTTGACGTCGCCGAAGCCCATGCCGGACGGGTTGATGAGGAAGAGGACGAAGTAGGCGGCGCACAGGGCGAGGCCGCCGAGGAGGGCCGTCGGCCAGGAGCCTGCCGCGGCGGGGAGCAGGGCCGCGACGGCCAGGAGGAGCGTGGTCGTGGCGGCCAGCGGCAGTGTCAGGACGTCGGGCAGGCGGTGAACCCGGACGTCGATCAGGGCGAGCAGGATCGCCACCGGCGTGAGCAGGAGCCAGACCGCCGTCTCCGGGTGGGGGCCCGACGCGGTGGCCAGCGCCGCGCAGACCAGTGCGGTCGTCGTGGACGTCGTGAGGGTGCGCGGGCCGTACGCACCGCAGGGGCCGCTCGCGTCGAGGGTGGGGCAGGTCGCCCGGCCCAGCCAGCCGCCGTACGCGCCGGTGATCGGGTGACCGGCGGGGCAGCGGGAGTTCCAGGGCTCGTCCGGTTCGACGGAGAAGCGGTGGGCGGCGCGGGGCAGTACGAGACCCGTGCCCGCTCCCCAGAGGGCGGCCGCGACGATCAGCAGTACGCGCACGGCGGGGACACTACGGGCACGGCGGTCGGCAGCGCATGGGTCCGGGGGCCCATCCGGGGCCTACTCGGGCGCGGACGGGGCGGATAGGTTCGGTCGGCGGACGTGGTGGTGGCGGATGTGGTGGTGGCGGGAGGGGGCCTGGCGTGGGGCGGCGTTGGCGGGACGGGCGGGGCAGGCTGGTCGTGCACCGGGAGGGTGGCGCGGGGGCCCCGCTCGCCGTGCCTCTGGAGATCGCCACCTCCTATCGGGCCCGTACCAAGGGGTTGTTGGGGCGGGACTGCGTCGACGGGGCGATCCTGCTGTCGCCCGCCAGCGGCGTGCACACCTTCCGCATGCGCATCCCCATCGACGTCGCCTACCTGGACCGCCGCCTGCGGGTCATCGCGGTGCGCACCATGAGGCCGGGGCGGCTGGGGTTGCCCCGGCTGCGTTCACGGCACGTGCTGGAGGCCGAGGCCGGGGTGATGGCCGGGTGGGGGCTCCGGGTCGGCGTGCGGGTCGAGGTGGAGGAGGAAGTGGTGTGAGGTGCGTGGTGGGAAGTGGGGGGTCAGTCGGCTGGTTGTTCGTCGTCGGTGGGCCAGGGGGTGTGGCTTGGGCGTCTGTGCCGCCACCAGTGTTCGGGGTTCTCGGTGGACGTGGGCTCGGTGCGGTCGCGGAAGGTTTGGTCCAGGAGTGTCACCGCTGAGCGCAGGGCGTCCGCGTGTGTCTCGTCGATCTCGGTGAGCAGCCGGCCCAGTTCGTCCCGGGATTCCAGGTCCCTGCGGAACAGGTCCTCCCGGTAACGCCCCGAGGGACCCCAGTCGGCCTCGAGGCGGCGGACCAGCCTCTCCCACACGCGCAGGCTGTAGTGGACACGCCCTTCCACGCTCGCCGTCGTACCCCTCGGGTATCCGGTGAGGAAGGCGTCGGCCACGGGTGTGGGGACGGGCTCCCGGTCCAGGACCTCCGGCAGGAACTCGACCCGTGCGCGCGGCAGGTCCGGCACCGGTTCCTCCACCGCGTCGACCCGGTACGCCGTGCCGGCGGCGGCCTCCGTGTCGACGGCCTCCAGGCGGCAGCGGACCGCGCGCCCGTCCGGTACGGCGACCCAGTACGCGCTCGGCAGATCGAGGTCCGCGGGGTCGGCCGGGTACAGGACGGAGCCGTCCAGGCGGGCCGCGAGGCCGTGCGCCAGTCGCGGCTCCGTCAGGTCGCCGGCCGTCTCGTCGGCCACGGTGACGGTGACGTCCAGTTCGAGCGCGAGGTCGCCCGGGGGCAGCCGGCGGTACGTGCACAGCACCGGAGCCTCCCAGTGCCGTCCTTCCTGGTCACCGTCCGCGTCGGCCACGTCGACCGACCCCTCCGGGAGCCCGAGCAGGTCCGCCAGGGCTCGCCGGAGACGCGCCGGGTCGCCGTCCGCGACGGTGAAGAGGTTCGCGATCATCTGTACGTCCCGTCGTAGATCTCCTTGGCCTTCTGGACCTTCGCGGGATTGTTGACGAACTTGGGGTCGCGCTGCAATTGCTGCGACCTGCTCAGGTCGCCCTTGTTCCGGGCGATCTCCTTCAGCGCGGCGTACTCGATGCGGTCCAGTTCGACCAGGCCGGGACCGGACTTGGGGAAGACCGTGCCGTTGCCCTCCACCTCGTACCTACGGCCGTTGATCTCATACGTGTTGCCGTCGGCCGACAGGGTGGCGCGGCCGTTGGCGATGCCCTCGATGTCGGAGCGGACCAGGTCCTCGTTGCCCCGCAGGATGATGGTGTTGCGCTCCTTGACCTGGCCGCCCGCCGCTCCGCTGACGGTGTGCCGCTTGTTCGGGAACTTGAGGGTCTTCCCGCGCGCCGGGCCGGCGATGTCGTCCCGCGCCTTCCACTCGTTCGCCGGCCTGTTCTTCCCCGCGGCGTCCTCGGCGGCCTGCTCGGCCTCGTCGGCCTGCTTGCGGGCCTCCTGGGCCTGCTGCTTGGCCTCCTCGTCGCAGCCTTCCTCGGCGAGGACGACGTACGGGGAGGCCGCGCGGCCGGAGGCGAGCACGGTCGTGCCGGTGCCGGGTCCGCCCGCGTACGGCACCCTGCGGGCCGGTGCGGCGATGGTGCAGCCGGACTCGCGTGCCTTGCGCTCGGCCTCGTCCGCGGCCTCGTCGGCCTTCTTCGCCGCTTTCTCGGCGCCCTCGACGTCGCCGGCCTTCGCGGCGCGCTTCGCGTCCTCCGCCGCCTCGCCCGCCTTCTCCGCGAGCCGGCCCAGCTTGCCGAGTTTGCCGAGCACTCCGGCCTTCTCGGCGACCTTGCCGATGTCGTAGCCGGGGATGAAGAGGGAACCGACGTTCCAGATGACGGTCGTGACGGCGCGGGTCTTGTTGCCCTTGTTCCACTGGTCGGCCACGTCGTCGCCGATGAAGGTGTCGTACAGGACCGTGCCGCCGGTCTTCAGGGACGCGCCGCCCCAGTCCCGGAGGGCGCCGAGGTAGTCGCCCTGGGACCACTTGCCGGAGGCGTCCTCGGAGTTCTTCAGCCAGTCGTCGCCGAGCTGCTTGCCGTAGTCGGCGAGGCCGCTGAGCGTGTCGCCGGGGTGGCTGACCATGTCCCAGATGCCGGTGAGATCGCCCCAGACGCCGTCGACGAAGAGGCCTTGGCCGACCTGTTTGACCTGGTCGCCGGCGCAGCTCAGGAATGCGCCGAAGCCGCTGAAGCAGCCGTCGTCCTTCTTTTCCTCGTCGTCGGGCTGCTTGTCGTCGGCGTTCTGCTTGTTGTCGTTACGGTCGTTGTCGGTGCCGTCGTTGTCGGTGCCGTCGTTGTTGTTGCCGTCGTTGTTGTTGCCGTCGGCGTCGTCCGCGGGGTCGTCGTTTCCGGTGCCGGACGTGGTGCCGGCGTTGCTTCCGGTGGTGCCTTCCGTCGTGCCGCCGGTGGTCTTCTGGGGGTTGCCGTTGTCGTCCCCCGCCCGGACGTCCGTGCCGCCGCCGTCGGAGGGGGCCGGGCAGGCCGAGCCCGTGACCTCGCAGACCTTCGCGCGGATGCCGCCGTATATCTGGGTGCCGAGGCCGCTGACCAGCAGCGCGACGATGATCGCGGCGACGATGGCGACGAGGCCGGCGTACTCCACCGCCGTCTGTCCCTCGTCGCGGCGCCAGCGGATCATGCGGGCCAGGGAGAAGGGGCAGCGTTCGGCGCGCTCCAGACCGGGGGTCTCGTACCACTGGCGGCTCTCCCCGCGGAGCAGGAAGACGAGGACGAGGACCGGCAGGACGAGCTGCACACCACCGCGGGCCGACCCGGCGACGAGGTTGGCGAGGCCGGTGAGGATCAGCCAGACCTGTACGGCGATCAGGCCGCGCCGGACCCGCGGCCCGCCCTCCCAACTGCGCCGGGCCAGCCACCAGCCGAGAGTGCCGGGCGCGGCGGCGTAGACGAGCAGGGCCAGGACGCCGCCGTCGAAGGCGTCGTAGGAAGCCGCGGTGAGCAGCAGGCCCAGGCCGCCGACGATCGTGATCGCGAACAGGGCGTGGACGATGACGAGAGCGGCCGACAACGGTGCGGGCATGCTCCGGCGCCCGCTCCCCGGCTCCCCCGACGGCCACGCGGCCGCCCCGCCTTCCGGCACTCCCCCGAGCGACGACATGTCCTCCCCCTCGTCAACTCCGGCGGCTCGGGGGTGTGTTCACGTCCTCGCGGGCAGCGTCACCCGGATCCCCCGCCGCTCCCCCGCCGCCGGTCCACGCCATGGGTCGACGGTAGGGAGGGGACGGCTGGGCCGCATGGGCCCGTGGGCCCAAATCGGCGCCCAATGCCGCCGCGTCGGCCGCACGGTCCCGGCGAGCGCGCCGACGTCGTGGTCGTGGCTGAGGTGTACGAGACAGACCGCCGTGTGACGCATGGTGCGGTGCCTGCGGTACCTGCGGTGGCGGCAGGGAGCGCAGGAACCGTTCGCCGTGCGGTGTCCTGAACTCGCCGGACGGGGTACTCGCGCCCCCATCGGATCGGACGGCGGCCGGTCACGGACCCCGCCCGGCCGACAGGACCAGGAACAACAAGAGAAGAAGAAACAGGAACAGGAACAGGAACAGGAAGACGGGAGGTGATCGTCGTGTCGAGTACGCAACCGCACTCCGTTCCTCGCGGCGGGGAGCCGGACGGTTCCGGCGCGGAACCGGTCAGCGAACTGGTGCAGCGGGCGTCGCACCAGCTGACGGAGCTGGTGCGCGGCGAACTGAGGCTGGCGCAGGCGGAGATGAAGGAGAAGGGCAAACGGTACGGGAAGGGCGGCGGGCTGTTCGGCGGCGCCGGCGTCGTCGGCTTCCTGACCCTGCAGGCCCTCGTGGCCACCGCCGTCGCCGCGCTCGCGGTGCCGTTGCCGGTGTGGGGCGCGGCGCTGATCGTCACGGCTGTGCTGGGGCTGATCACCGGGCTCATGGCACTGAGCGGGAGGAAGCAGATCCGCGAGGGCGCGCCACCGGCCCCCGAACAGGCCATCGCCGGCGTGAAGTCCGACATGACCGAGATCAAGGAGCGTGCACACCGATGACCCAGCCGCCTCACGACGAGCAGACCGCCTCCAGCACGGAGGAACTGCGCGAGCAGGTCGAGGAGACCCGCAAGGAACTCGGGCAGACGGTGGAGGCGCTGGCGGCCAAGACCGACGTCAAGGCGCGGGCGCAGGAGAAGGCCGCCGACGTCAGGGCGCAGGCCCAGGAGAGGGCGGCCGACGTCAAGGCGCAGGCCGTCGCCAAGGCCGGGGAGTTGCGGGCCAAGGCGTCCGACGTCGCGCACCAGGTGCAGGAACGCCTGCCCGACCCGGTGTGCCAGAAGGCGGCCGAGGGGGCGCGGACGGCGCGGGACAACCACAGGGTGCTGCTGGCGGTGGCCGCGGGCGCCGTGCTGGCGTGGATGGCGTACCGACGCGGGAAGTGACGGGAAGGGCGGGGCCGTGAAGCCCCCGAAGCCGGCGGATTCGATCGTCGGCGGCGTCACCACGGTCCCTTGAGCGGCCGAGCAGCCGAGCAGCCGTCGGCCCGTCCCTGTCGTTGGCCGTTCGGGTCGGGACGGGACGGGCCTGGGCGTCGGGAGTTCGGCTCGCTCAGCCGTCCGAGCGGGGGAAGGACACCTCCACTCGGCGGTTCTTCTTGCGGCCGGCCTCCGTCGAGTTGTCGGCGATCGGGTACTGCTCGCCGTAACCGCGCACCTCGAAGGTGATGCCGGGGTCGTTCAGCTCGTCGTCCAGGACCTCCTGTACGGCGTTGGCGCGCTGCCGGGACAGGACGTCGCCGTGCGCGGACGAGCCCAGGTTGTCCGTGAAGCCGAAGACGCGGATCTTCGTCGCGTTCTGGTTCTTGATCTCGTCGGCGATCGCGGCGATGCGGGACTTGGCGTCGGCGCTGAGTTTGGCGCTGTCCTTGCCGAACAGGACCTCCGCCTGCAACGCGAATTTCACGTCGCTGTTGGTGTCCTCGCGCCGTTCGTCGCCGCTCTCGTCCTCGACGACCGACTTGATGTCCAGCACCTTGGGCTCGGCGAGGGTGGCGCCCTCGGGGAGCTTGAGGTCGGGGTCGTTCGGGTCGACCTTGACGGGGGCGGAGGCGGAGGGTTCGGTGCCCGGCGGGACGCTGGGGTTGTCGTCGGCACGGGCCCCTACGGCGCCGACGATGTTGGCGGCGACCATGAGGGATGCCGCGGTGACGACCACCACCAGGCGGGGGGCCGCCGTTCGGGTCTGGGTGTGGGTCATGATCGGCCTCACCCGGAGATCTTGATGGTCGCCGAGGCGAAGGTCGGCAACTGGAACGTGACTTCAGCCGTGCTGGACGGAGGCGCGGGGAACTGCATGAACACGGGAATGGAGTCGCCAGCCTTGATTCTAGGCATGTCCGTTGTCGTCAGTGGGCGACCGTCGGTGTCCCGCAGGACGTAGTACCGCTTCTTGGTCGAGGAGTCCACGAGTGTCGCTCCGCCCAGCGATGACCCGTGCCTGATGATCTCGGTTTCATCACCCTGCGTACGAATGGGGATCCGGGTCGCCTCAGAGCCGTCGTTCTTCACCTCACCGTTGACGGTGATGAACCCCCCGGAGTCCCTCGTGGCAGAGGTGATCTTGAGGATCAGGCCTGACTCGCCCTTGAGCTCCGCCAAAGGCTCATCCGTCCCCTCCTGAGGATTCGGGTCGGATCCCCCACCCTTGGAAGCGGAAGCCGACGCCTCAGGCTTCTTGTCGTCACTCCCACCACCGCAGCCGGCCACGCCGAGGGCCAGACCGGCCGCAACGGTCAGCGCGACCACTCTCCTGCGGGCCTTCGCAGTGAACCGAATGCTCATGCTTCTGCTTCCTTCGTCACTCGTCGTTCGCTTGTCAGTCGGCCAGATGGACGTCGAAGAGGTCCTCGGGTCCCGGCAGGTCGGTGAGGTCTTTCGGGTCCAGCTCCCAGTCCCGGTCCTTGCATGTGAGCTTCGGCAAGGTGTCCTTCCCGGCTTCCTCGCCGGGGAGTTGGAACGTGCAGAGCGGTTCGATCACGGCGGTGGCGGAAGCCGTCGCGTACTTGTTCTCCGTGCCGGGCACGATGGTTTTCCCCACTGGCTTGTCCGTCTTGACGTCGACCGTGAAGCCCAACAGGTCTTTCGGAACGCACTTCTCGACATGAGCGCCGTTATGTGCGGCGAGTGCGTCGGCTCGCCAGCACGACGGCTCGAGCCCTGTCACGTTCCCGTCGAAGACGTCCTGCCACTTCGTCGGGTCGAGCACGTCCTCCGCCCATTTGCCGGCGAGCTTGTCCCGAAGGTCCTGCGCCGCCGCGAGGGCAGCCGCGTCGGCTGCCGTCTGGGCCCCGTTCCGGGTTGCCGCGGCCTGGCCGACCGCAAGGTAGGCGAACGCGAGAAAGAGCAGGCCCGCCACCACCGTGATGTAGATGGGGAAGGCCTGCCCTGCGTCGCCGTACTTGCGCAGCGGCATCAGCCGCCGATGACCTCGTCGATCTTGTTCGTGATGGCCTCGTAGATCGACTGCCCGATGTCCGTACCCGTGATCGCCAGCACGATCGCCACGACCACCGCGATGATGCCCAGGTACTCCACGGCCGTCTGGCCCTTGTCGTTGCGGGCGGCGCGGGTCTGCAGGTACGCGACGGTGGTGTTGATCCAGTTGCTCATGGTGTTCCCCTCCCGGTACGGCCGGCCGGGCACCGGCCGACGGCTGCGTCTCTGGGTCGTGGACGTAACCGGCTTCCTCCCCGCCGGTGCCGCTTGCGACACGAGAACCGTACGGCGGGACTTCCCGTCGGTCGGAGGGTCCCAGGGCCCAATCCCGGGCCCAATGCGAGACCCAGACGCTCCCCCGTGACGTCATCACGCCTCACCCCACCCCTCGGCCCGAACCCGGCGCCGTTCCCAGCCACTTGGCGGCGGCCTCGGAACGGCTGGTGCTGTGGAGCTTGGCGAAGATGCGGTTGATGTGGTTCTTGACCGTCTTCTCGCTGATGAAGCAGGTGGCGGCGATCTGCTGGTTGTTCATGCCGGACGCGATGAGGTCCATGATCTCCGCCTCCCTCGTGCTCAGTTGGTACCGCGACCTGTCGGGAGCGGTCGGTCGGCCGTTCATCCATGCCGACGACGACTGTCCCACATCCGGTTGCAGTTGCGAAAGGTTTTCTGAAGAAATAGCCGGAACGGGGACATTGACGTGCGAGAAGTTGCCGAGCGCGTACGGACGTTGGGCTGACGGGTTAACAGAGGGGGTCGCGGGGCCGCTGTGTGCAGTCGCATCCGCCCCGCCCAAACCCTCGGGCAGCGGTGTCGCGCTCGGGCTCCCTTCCCGGCGCAGTTGTTCCAGCAGTGCTCCCGCCGCCGTCGGCGTGAAGTGGGCTCGCCCTTCCTTGATGTCCCGTACCGCCGCGACCAGTTGGTCCGCCGTGAACTCGCCGTGCACCAGGTAGCCGCCCGCGCCCCGGCGCAGGGCCTCCTGGACGATCTCCGACTCGCGGCTGTAGGTCAGCATCACCACCGGGGCGATCCGCACCAGGTACGGAAGCGCCGAGATGCCGTCCACGCCGGGCATGCGGACGTCCAGCAGGACGACGTCGGGACGGTGCTGCTGGGCCGCCTCCCAGGCCTGGCGGCCGTCCGCCGCCTCCGCGACCACGGTGATGTCCTCGCGGCCGGACAGGAGGGCCGTCAGGCCCGCGCGCACCACGGGGTTGTCGTCCGCGACCACGACCCTGAGCGGCGCGGGGGGCGAAGGGGACGGGAAGCCGTCGAACGGGTGGGGCGGCGGCTGCGGAGGGCCGGGGGGCGGTGTCGTCGGGTCCGGCATCGGGCGGCCTCCTCTCGTGTCGTCGGGGGTTCGGGAGTGACGGCGGTTCAGGGACTCATGCCTCATGTGTTTGCTGTCGCGACGGCTGCCAGCGGCAGCTCCAGGCGGACCTCCGTGCCCCGGGGGTGTCCGCCGCGGCCGATACGGATGCGGGCGCCCACCGAGGCGGCCCGCTCGACCATGCCGACCAGGCCGAAGTGCCCGGCCCTGCGGAGTTGTTCGAGGTTGGTGCCGGGGGGCAGGCCGCGGCCGTCGTCGTACACGCTGATGCGCAGCAGGTCGCCATGGACGCCGGCGCGTACGTCGACCCGGGTCGGGTCCGCGTGGCGGTGGGCGTTCTCCATGGCCTCCGAGGCGATGGTCAGGAGCTGGCGGGCCACCGCCGGGGGCACCGGCGGCACCGCGTGCTCGCCGGTCGGCCGGTAGTCGGCGGTCAGGCCGGTGCGGGCGCTGAAGTCGCTGGTGCGGGCCGCCAGTTCGACCAGTACGTCGATGCCCTGGCCGGGATCCGACTCGCGGCGCAGGTCCGCGAGGAGTTCGCGGGACTCGGCCGCGGCGCGGCGGGCCGAGCGGGCGACCAGTTCGGCCTGCTGCCTGACCAGTCGCGGGTCCATCCGGGCCGCGCCCGCTGAGCCGGCCAGGCCGTCCGCGGCCAGTGCCACGCCGTGCAGGGTCTTGGCGACCGAGTCGTGCATCTCCCGTGCCAGCCGGGCGCGTTCGGCGCTCACCGCCTCGGTGACCGCCAGTCGCGCCTGCACCGCGGTCAGGGCCTGGGTGGCGGCGCCGAAGCGGAGCAGCAGGTTGCGCAGGGCCGAGCCGACCGCGCCCGCGACGATGCAGAGGCCGGGCAGCAGCAGGGACTCGGCGGGGCTGGTGTGCAGGTCCTTCGCGGTCTGGTGGACCAGCAGGAGGATCAGGGACTGGAGGGAGGCGAAGACGGCCGCGCCCCGCCAGCCGTAGACGATGCCGGCGAGGAGGGGGGTGCAGACGCTGACGTAGGCCAGGGTGGTGTCGGGGCCCGCGGAGATCAGCAGCAGCGAGCCGAAGAGGGTGTCCACCGCCAGGAGGGTGGGGTGGCGCAGGAGCAGCGGGCCGAAGCGCTCCCAGTCGCGGAACAGGACGTAGGAGCCCATGAACGTGACGACCACCGCCGCGCCCACCAGGCGGGTCGCCAGGCCCGGGGAGGCGTTGAGCAGGGCGGAGGGGGCGGCCAGGGCGATCATGGCGAGGCGGAAGCCGAAGACCTGGCGGCACATCGCCTGGAGGGCGTTGATCTGGATGGGGATGGTGGCCGAGGCCGGATCGGCGGGCGTGAGGGCGGAAGCGACGGAAGCGACGGGGGCGGCGGAAGCAGCGGGAGCAGCGGGAGCAGCGGGCGGAGTCTGCGGGGACCGGTCGGGACGGGCTGCTTCCGCTCGCGGCAACGGAGGCAACGGGGGCATCGGGGCCGACGGGACCGACGGGACCGGCGGGGTCGTCCGCTCAGGTTCGTCGCCCGCTGCCCGGCGCTGCTCCTGCGGCGGCTTCGACTGTGCCGACCGAGGCTGCGGCAGTCCTGGCTGCGGAGCCCCCGGCTGCGGAGCCCCCGACTGCGCCGGAACCACGGCCCCGCCGGGCTCCGAGTCATTCGCCGGCACGGCCACGCCCGGCATGTCCACCGCCCCCGCGCCCCCCGCCCGAGACCCGTCCGCCCGCTCCCACCCTGGCGGCAGTGCCGGCGGCAGTGCCGGCGTCACCGATGTCACCGGGATGTCGGGGGCGCCCGTGCGGACGTGGGCCGGGAGGACCGTGCCTGCCGGAGGGGTGGTGATCTCCGGCGTCTGCGGGCGGCGCCGCCGGATCCCGAGGCGTTCCTTCGTCGTCGTCATCGCCAGTACACCCGCCCGCCGTCTACTTGCCCGTGATCGAGCCGAAGTCCGTGCCGGAGCCGAGGATCAGGCCGGCGCCGAGGAGGATCATGGTGGCCGGGACCATGAAGGTCGTGATCATCATGGTGGCCTTGGGGACCGCGCGGGCCGCCTTGCGGCGGGCGTTCTGCGCGTCCGTGCGCCGCATGTCCTTCGCCAGGGACACCAGGGTGTCCACGATCGGCGCGCCCAGTTCCTCGCCCTGCTGGAGTGCCGTCACGAACATGGCGACCTGCTCGGACTCGTTGCGCCGGCGCAGTTCCGCGAACGCCTGGCGGCGGCTCATGCCCAGGTCCATCTGGCGCAGGGTGATGCGCAGTTCGTCGGCCCAGGGGCCCTCGTACTTGGCGGCGACGCGGTCCAGGGCCTGGCGGAAGCCGAGGCCCGCGCTGACCACGACCGCCAGCACGTCCAGGAAGTCCGGCAGCGTCCGCTCGATGACGTCCTTGCGGATGCGGATCGCGGACCAGATGCCGACCTCCGTCCAGAACGCGCCGAAGGCGAACAGGACGACGGCCAGGATGAAGTTGCCCTTCATCAGGAACACCAGGCCGCCGACGCCGCCCAGGAAGCCGTAGACCGCGCGGCGGGCGGCGTAGCGGTCGATGGTCAGGCCGCCCGGGTTGCCCGCCAGGTCGATCTTGCGGCGGTACTTGGCGACCATCTTGGGGCCCATCAGGCGCAGGATCGCGGGTGCGTAGCGCATGCCGAGGCGGTCAACGACCGAGTCGACCGCGCCGGTGCGCGTGGCGCCCACCTCCAGCGCCAGCGCCAGGTCGCCGGGGAGCTTGGCGTCCGCGCGGTACATGCGGATGCCGGCGAAGACGCCGTACACGCTGAGGCCCGTCACCAGTGCGAGCAGAAGTGCCATGGTCGTCCTCCCTCCGGGTCTCAGACGTCGATGCGGGACAGGCGGCGGATGAGGACGAAGCCGACGGCGTAGAGCGCGAAGGCGACGATCACCGCGCCCTGGCCGACCGGTGAGCCTGTCATGCGGTCCAGTGCTCCGTCCTTGACGCCGTTCATGAGGAACAACGAGCCGATGCCCAGGACCGGAACGGCGTACGACGTCATGTTCACCTGGGAGAGCTGGGTGCGGACCTCACGGCGGGTCTCCTTGCGCTCCTCCAGCGTCTCGGTGAGGTTGCGCAGGGCGCTGACGACCTGGCCGCCCGCCCGGTTCGACAGGACCAGCGTGGTGACCAGGACGACCAGTTCGCGGGAGGGGAGCCGGTCCGCCATCTCGCCGAGGGCGTCGTCCATGGACGCGCCGAGGGCCAACTGGTTGGCGACCTGGCCGAGTTCCTCGCCGGCCGGCGCCTCCAGCTCCTCGGCGGCCATGCCGATCGCGGTGCGCAGCGCCAGTCCGGCCTGGGTGGCGTTGGCCAGGATGCGGGACATCTCCGGGAGCTGGTTGATGAACTTCTCGATGCGCTTCTGGCGCTGCCAGTTGAGGAACTGGAGCGCCAGCCAGATGCCGAGCAGCCCGGCGAGCGGGCCGAAGAAGGGCGCCAGGGCGGCCTGGCCGACCAGCCACAGCCCGGCCACCAGGGCGAGCATGGCGGCGAAGAACTCGCCCGGGGTGACGTCCAGACCGGTGGCCGCCAGGCGCAGCTCCAGCTTCCTGCCCATCTTGGTGCGGCGCAGGCGGCGGTCCAGGCCGGGGAAACGGCGCCGCCGGCCGGCCACCGGGATCTGGCCGGTCGCCGACAGGCGGTCGACGAGCGCCTGTCGCTGCGCCTTGCCGGTGGCGTAGGCGTGCAGGCCCGCGACGGCCAGGACGCAGGTCAGCAGGGTGATGCCGGTGGTGAGCGTGATGAGCGTGTGCAGATCCATCGGTCGGTCCTACCTGGCTTCTCGGGTGGCTAGCTGGTCTGCGGACTGGGCGACGCCGAAGGCCTGGGGGATGGGCTGGCTCGCCATGTAGAGGCGGTCGGCGGTGCGGCGCGGCAGCGGGTAGTACTCGAAGGCGCCGTAGATGCGGCCGTCGGCGGCCATCGGCCGGGCGTTGAAGCGGGCCACCGTCGCCAGGCGGTACGGGTCGCTGCCCTGGCTGTCGAGGATCGCGATCTCGGTGATGCGGCGGGCGCCGTCGGCGAAGCGGGTCAGCTGGATGATCACGTCGATGGCGCTGTTGATCTGGTCGTGCAGCGCCTCGAAGGGGATCTCCACCTCCGACATCGACGCCAGCGTCTTCATGCGCATCAGGGCGTCCTCGGCGCTGTTGGCGTGCACGGTGGCGAGGGAGCCGTCGTGGCCGGTCGACATCGCCTGGAGCATGTCCAGGGACTCGCCGCCGCGGACCTCGCCGACGACGATGCGGTCGGGGCGCATCCGCAGCGAGTTGCGGACCAGGTCGCGGATGGTGACCTGGCCCTTGCCCTCGACGTTCGGCGGGCGGGACTCCAGGCGGATGACGTGGGCCTGCTGGAGCTGGAGCTCGGCGGAGTCCTCGATGGTGATGATGCGCTCGCCCTCGGGGATCAGGCCGGAGAGGGCGTTGAGCAGCGTCGTCTTCCCGGTGCCGGTCGCGCCGGAGACGATCACGTTGAACTTCGCCTGCACCAGGCCCGCCAGCAGGTACAGCATGTGCTCGTCCAGCGAGCCGAAGCCGATCATCTCCTGCAGCGTGAACGAGCGGGGGAAGCGGCGGATGGTGAGCGTCGCGCCGGTCAGGGACAGCGGCGGGATGATCACGTTGACGCGCTCGCCGGACGGCAGCCGCGCGTCCACCATCGGGTTGGACTCGTCCACCCGGCGGTTGACGGTGGAGACGATGCGCTCGATCGTCTGCATCAGCTGGTCGTGGGAGGGGAAGCGCAGCGGGAGCTGCTCGACCCGGCCGCCGCGCTCGACGAAGATCGCGTCGGGGCCGTTCACCATGATCTCGGTGATCGACGCGTCCTCCAGCAGCGGCTCCAGGATGCCGAGGCCGAGCGCCTCGTCGACCACCCTGCGGATCAGCTGTGAGCGCTCGACCGTCGACAGCACCGGGCCCTCGCGGCTGATGATGTGCCCGAGGACGCGCTCCAGCCGGGCGCGGCGCTCCGCCGCGGCCAGCGACGACATCTCCGCGAGGTCGATCTCCTCCAGCAGCTTGGCCCGGTAGGAGGTGACGAGGTGGCCGTCCTCGCCCCGGTGGCCGTTCTCCTCGGGGGAGTTGATGCGTGCCCGCAGGCTCATGGTCCGGTGCTCCTCGTGCTGTCCTCGTTCAGTGGTCGAGCGGCATGGTGGCGGTCTTGTGGGCCGGGCCGAAGTCCCAGCCGGGGACGATCGACGGGATGTGCACGGTGGCGGTGACGGTGACCTCGTCGCCGCCGAAGGCGGACGCGCAGCTGGTGTCGTCGGCCAGGAAACCGCTGACGGCCTGGTCGCAGGCCGCGTCGGCGCCCCGGTCGAGGGAGGCGCTGCGCGCCCCCGCCCGCGCGGCCGTCCCCGCCTGCTGGGCGGTGTAGGCGATCAGGCCGAGCTGCACGACCGCCATGCCGACGATGAGCAGGACGGGCAGGAAGCCCAGGTATTCGAGAGCGACCTGGCCGCGGTCGCGGACGGTGCGGCGGCGCGGCGTCCTCGTGGACCGGTACCGGTACGGCATCTCAGTGCGTCGCCTCCTCGACCGCGCCCGCGTGCCCCTGCACGGTGAACGGGAAGCTGACCGTGCCCGGGAAGAGGATGGGGACCTCGATACGGACGTCCGCGGTGACATAGCCGCCCCCGGCGCCGCACCGCACGTCCGCACCCCCCTGCCACGCGCCCGACAGGTCCTTCAGGCCCGCCTCGGCGCACCTGGCCTGCATGTCCCCCTCGGCGGCGGTCCCCGCCCGTACCGCTTCGTCGGCAGCATTCCCCGCGAGCGTCCACGTGTACCCCACCAGCACGAGCTGCCACAGCACCACCAGCGTGATGAGGATCGTCGGCGTCATGCCGAGGAACTCGACGGTGACCTGGCCGCTGTCCCGTCCTCGGTCCCGCCCTCCGCCCTCTTTCCTGTCCTCTCTGCGCGGGTCCGTCCGCATCCTCATCCCCCTGCCTCCCTGCGGCGCCGGAAGCTCACCGATCCCCGGTCGCCCCGCAGCCGTCCGCCCCTCTGGGCGCCCTCCGCGGGCTTGACCAGGCCCAGTTCGCCGGCCAGGCCCCACAGTGCCTGCTTGACCGCGCCCTTGCTGTCCAGCTCGTGGATGCGGCCCGCGTCCACCGCGCCCTGGAGTTCCTTGAAGTTGGCGGGGATCGCGATCCCGGCGACCGCCGTGCCGGTGATCTTCTGGATGAGCGGCGGCTGGATCTCCGTGGCGCGGGTGTGCCGGTTGACGACCACCGTCGTCTCCTCCGCCTTGCGGATCTGCAGCCGGTCCCACATCCGCACCGTCCGCTTGGCGCCGCGGACGGCGACCACGTCCGGGGTCGTGACGAGCAGGGCCCGGTCGGCCATCTCCACCGCGGCCGCGCCGGCGCCGCCCAGTTGGGCGCCGCAGTCGATGACGACGACCTCGTAGCGGGAGCGCAGCGCGCTGACGATCTGACGGGCGGCCCGGTCGGTGACCTCCTCGCCGCGTTCGCCCTCGCCGGGGGCGAGCAGCAGCGCGACGCCCGTGTCGTGGCGGAAGACCGCGTCCGCCAGCACCCGCGGCGAGATGTCGGTGATAGCGGCCAGGTCCACCACCGACCGGCGGAACTGCACGTCCAGGTACGACGCCACGTCCCCGGTCTGCAGATCCATGTCCACCAGCACGGTGCCGCGTCCCGACGCCTGTGCCGCGAGCGCCAGCTGGATCGCCACCAGCGTCGCCCCGACCCCGCCCTTGGCGCCGCTGACGGTGACGACGGTGCCGCCGACGCCGGTGAACACGTCGCCGGCGCTGCCCAGATGGCGCCGTACGCCGACCGACCACTGGGCCACCGCCTGCACCCGGCTCGCCAGTTCCTCGTAGCTGAGCGGGAGGGCGACCAGGCCGCGCGCGCCGTAGTCCATCGCCGCCTGGAACAGCCCCGGACTGGCGTCCGAGGTGACCAGGATGACGCCCACCGCCGGGAAGCGCAGTGCCACTTCGCGGATGAGCTCGAGGGCCGGGACGGGGCCGATCCGCTCGTGCACGACCACGACCTCGGGCAGTTCGTCGATCGACTCGGCGGCCAGCCGGGCGAGGGTGTCGACGAGCTGGGTGGAGTCGACGACCGGGGCCACCGGTTCGGCGTCCGGGAGCTGGCTGAGCAGGGTCGTGATGGACCGGACGGCGTCCGCGTCGCCGACTGCCGGGAGGATCCTCGTGGGCATGCGGGCCTCTCACTTGTCCTTCGCGAGCTGGTACGTGCGGTCGCGGTCGGGGACCGTCGTGTCGCTGCCCGGCGCGACCAGCGCGAGCCGGACCCGCTGGGCGAACGACTCGGCGTAGGTGATGCGCTGGGCGTCGAGGGTGGAGAGCGCGAAGGTGATCGGGACGGCGTCGGTGGGCTGCCGGTTCTTGCTGCTCTCGGTGGGATCGAGCGCGGTGATCCGGCCGACGTCCAGGACCTTGGCGTTCGTCACGATGATCTTGGACTGCGCGGGGTCGCCGTCCCGCTCGCCCGCGAAGGTGGCGTACACGTTGACCGTCGAACCGGGCGTGATCTTCCCCGCCACGCCGGTCGCCGCGTCGATCATGATGGCGACCTCCTGCTGCCCCGGCTGCAGGGCGGGCTGGTCCACGATCATGTCCCGCTGGAGCAGGGATCCCGCGCGCAGGGTCGTCACGGCGATCTTGCCCCGGATGTCGCGCAGGTCGGTGACCGCGGTGTCGGACAGCCAGCGTTCGGGCATCTTGATCTTCTCGAACTGGCCCGTGTTCAACTGGGTGTAGGGCGCCACCTCGGACTTGACCTGGTAGGCCGTGACCTCGGGGCCGACCTTGGACTTCACGTCGCTGATGACGGACAGGACACCGGCGAACGCGCCGAGGGCGCAGACGACCGACAGGAGCAGGAGCAGCACGCCGCGGCGCTGACGGGAGTTCATGAACCGTACAACCTCATCGGGGATATCGGTCGAGCGGAATCGAATGACGTGCGGGGTGTGAGCGGCCGGTCCGGGAGCGGACGGGCGGGACACGAGTCCCGTGCGGCGCCCCGGTGTTCAGTCCTCATCCGGCGGGGATCTGGTTCTCGTGGTACGGCGATGTGGCAGAGCAGAAGACGCACCGGTCGCCGATGACGTCGATCCCGCACCAGTGGCAGGTGCCCTGCCGCACCGACGTGACCAGCTGGTACAGCACCGACAGGTCGGGCAGGTAGGCGGCGAACTCGATCAGCTTGCCGGTCCCCCACCAGACCGCGGACTCGGCCGGCGCGGCGGTCTCCCTGAGTCCTTGGACGTTCCAGTCCTTGGCGAGGGTTCCGGCGACCCAGTCGGACTGGAGCTGGCCCTTGGCGACGAGCATCCAGGTGCCGAACTCCGGTCCGGACAGGGTGGCTCCGGGGCCGATCCTCACCAGCTGCGGCTCCGGATGGGCCAGCACGCCGAACTGGCTGCCCGGCACCCAGGACTTGGCGTGCGACTTCAGACCGACGGGGACGCGGTCGAGCCGGGCGACGGAACCGAGCAGCGCCCCGGCGTGGATGTAGTGGGTGAGCAGCCGGCCGGCCGAGGCGAGCACGCCGGGGCTGAGGTCGCAGGATGCCAGCTGCCGCAACTGGCGGGCCAGGACCGCGAGTCCGAGCGGCGGCAGGTCGGGCCGGAACAGGGCGATACGGTCGCTCTCGAGGAGGGAGCGGATCGTGTGCAGCCGTCGCTCCACGCCGCGGGAGACGGCCTGCGAGCACACGACGACGACGTGCCCGTGCTGGTCGATCAGGCCCTGCATCCCGGCCAGCGCCTGCTCCAGCGGCTGTCGGTCCAGGTCCTGCAGGACGACGGCGGGCAGGGTCCGTTCGTCCTGCGGTGGCAGCGCCATGTCGGCACTGGTCACGGCAATGGCAGTTGGCACGCGCAGCTCCCCGTGTTACGCCTGTCGATCCACCGGGGTTACGCCGGTACACCGAGATGACTTCACTGCGTGACTACCTCAGCACTGTATCCACGCCTCCGTGGCCGGAGAACAGCGATTCCGTAGCTGACGGGCAACTGTCCGCTCGCAAGACACGCCAAACCAGGGCACGTTGAGCATCTCGCCGGTCCCCTCGCCCCGCCGGGTCTCGAATTTGGGTCCGCATTTGGGCCCCCGGGCCCATGCGGTGGGCCCACGCGGCTTCGGGGCCGGGTACCTCCGCCCCGGACCCACGCCGCCCCGGGGCGGGGCACCGCAGCCAAGGACACCGCCAGGAGCGAGAGATTTGGTCTGGACCTATTGACAGGCCGATTGGTCTGGACCAACTTGTTGTCATGTCCCCACACATCAGATCGGCACGGCTCTGGTCAGGAGCCGTCACAGCCGCCCTCGCCCTGTGCCTCACCGGCACCGGCCAGGCGTCCGCAGCGGACGTGAACAACGCCAGGAACTCCGGGTTCGAGTCCGGCCTGAGCGACTGGACCTGTTCGGCGGGGAGCGGAACCACCGTCTCCTCGCCGGTCCACGGCGGCTCCGCCGCGCTCAAGGCGACGCCCGCCGGGCTGGACAACGCCCGGTGCGCCCAGACCGTGGCCGTGCAGCCGGGCACGACGTACACCCTGAGCGCCTGGGTCCAGGGCGGGTACGCCTACCTGGGCGTCACCGGCACCGGCAGCACGGACGTGTCGACGTGGACGCCGGACTCCACGAGCTGGAAGCAGCTGTCCACGACCTTCACCACGGGCTCGTCGACCACCTCGGTCACGGTGTACACGCACGGCTGGTACGGGCAGGCGGCCTACTACGCGGACGACGTGTCGGTGTACGGGCCGGACGGGGGCGGCGGCAGCGACCCGGCCCCGACGGTCCCGGCGGCGCCGGGCGGCCTCGCGGTCTCCGGCACCACGTCCTCCTCCGTCTCCCTGGCCTGGAACGCCGTGTCGGGCGCGACCGGGTACAACGTCTACCGGGACGGCACGAAGGTGACGGCGGTGACCGGCACGTCGGCGACGGTGACCGGCCTGGCGGCCGCCACCTCGTACTCCTTCCAGGTCACCGCGACCAACGCGGCGGGCGAGTCGGCCAGGTCCGGCGCGGTCACCGGGACGACGGCGGCGTCGACCGGCACCGGCGGCGGCACCCTGCCCGCGCACGCGGTCACGGGCTACTGGCAGAACTTCGACAACGGCGCGACGGTCCAGAAGATCTCGGACGTGCCGTCCCAGTACGACATCATCGCGGTGGCCTTCGCGGACGCCACGACGACGCCGGGCGCCGTGACCTTCACCCTGGACTCGGCCGGGCTCGGCGGCTACACGGTCGACCAGTTCAAGGCGGACATCAAGGCCAAGCAGGCGGCCGGCAAGAAGGTCATCGTGTCCGTGGGCGGCCAGAACGGCACGGTGTCGGTGCGCGACGCGACGTCGGCGGCGAACTTCGCGGACTCGGTGTACTCGCTGATGCGAACCTACGGCTTCGACGGTGTGGACATCGACCTGGAGAACGGGCTCGACGCCACCTACATGACGCAGGCGCTCAGGGCGCTGTCGGCGAAGGCGGGTCCGTCGCTGATCCTCACGATGGCCCCGCAGACGATCGACATGCAGTCGACGTCGAACGCGTACTTCCAGACGGCGCTGAACGTCAAGGACATCCTCACGGTCGTCAACATGCAGTACTACAACAGCGGTTCGATGCTCGGCTGCGACGGCAAGGTCTACAGCCAGGGCTCGGTGGACTTCCTCACCGCGCTGGCCTGCATCCAGCTCGAGGGCGGTCTCGCCCCGTCCCAGGTGGGTCTCGGCCTGCCCGCCTCCACGCGCGGCGCGGGCAGCGGGTACGTGTCGCCGACGGTGGTGAACAACGCCCTGGACTGCCTGACCAAGCTGACCAACTGCGGCTCCTTCAAGCCGTCGAAGGCGTATCCCGACCTGCGGGGCGCGATGACGTGGTCGACGAACTGGGACGCGGCGAGCGGCAACGCGTGGTCCGGCGCGGTGGGCCCGCACGTGCACGCGCTGCCGTAAGTCCGGCCGGAGACACCGACCGTCCGTGACCCTGATGTGGCGAGCCGGCAGGCCGGAGGGGCTAGAAGAACTCCGACCACGGCTGGTCCCAGATCTGCTTCCCGCACAGCACCAGGAACAGCAGCCCCGCGACGGCCAGCGCGGTGTTGCTCAGCGGGCCGTTGCGCCACTGCCGCGGTGTGCGCGAGGAGTTGAGCAGCCACATCAGGGTCAGCGCCAGGAACGGCAGGAAGGCCGCGCCCAGGACGCCGTAGAGGATGACCAGGCGGAAGGGCTGGCCCTGGAAGAGCAGCACGATCGGCGGGAAGGTGAGCCACAGCAGGTAGGCGCGGAACGGCCAGGAGCGCTCGCGGGCGCCGGAGGCGACCTGCTCGCCGCTCGCCGTGCCCGTCCCCGTCCCGCGGGAGCGCGCGACGAAGTCCGCGAACATCAGGCTGACCCCGTGCCAGACGCCGATCAGCGACGTGAAGGAGGTGGCGAAGAAGCCGATCAGGAAGAACTTGGCCGTCGCGGTGCCGTATTCGGCCGCGAGGATGTCGCCGAGCTGGATCAGGCCCTTGTCGCCGCTCGCGACGGCCACGTGCGCGGAGTGCAGCAGCTCCGCCCCGACGAACAGCATGGCCACGACGAAGACGCCCGTGGTGGCGTAGGCGACGCGGTTGTCCAGCCGCATGACCTTCATCCAGCCGGTGTCGGTCCACCCCTTGGCGTTGACCCAGTAGCCGTACGCGGCGAGCGTGATGGTGCCGCCCACGCCGCCGATCAGGCCGAGGGTGTTCAGGACGGAGTCCTTCTCGTCCGGCAGGACCGGCAGCAGGCCCGCGAAGGCGTCGGCCAGGTTCGGGGCGACCCTGACCGCCAGGTACACCGTCACCAGGAACATGACGCCCACCAGGACCGTCATCACCTTCTCGAACACGGCGTACTTGTTGAACCAGACGAAGACCAGGCCCACCAGCCCGCAGCCGACCGCCCACCACTTCAGGTCCGTCACGCCGGGGAACAGCGCCTGCAGCGGCAGCGCGCTGGACGACATCGCCGCCGCGCCGTAGACGAAGCCCCAGACCACGGCGTAGACGGCGAAGAAGTACGTCGTCCAGCGGCCCAGGCTCGCCCAGCCGTCGAACAGGGTGCGGCCGGTCGACAGGTGCCAGCGGCCCGCCGCCTCGGCGAGGGAGATCTTCACCAGGCAGCCGACGACCGCCGCCCACAGCAGGGTGTAGCCGAAGTTGCTGCCGGCGACGAGCGTGGCCACCAGGTCACCGGCGCCGACGCCGGTCGCGGCGACGACGATGCCCGGGCCGATGTGCCTCCAGCGCGCGCGGGGGACGGGGGCGGGGGTGCCGGCCGTCCGGGTCTCCTCGGTGTTTCCCGTGGTGTCCGCCATGAAGGTCAAGAAAGCTCAAAGCGGGCGGGCAGGCAAGAGGGCGTGCGAGACACGGCCGGATCGCGCGGGGTCCGCCGCACCACCCCTTGGCCCGCTATTGACCTGTCCATGCCATTCATTGACGATGGCGCCACCCGCACAGCACGTCGCTGAACCACCCCCCGGCTCCACTCCCCACGTCCGGCGACCCCGGACTCCCCGGAGAACCAAGGAGATGTCATGCGACTACGTGTACGAGGCACCGGCGCCCGCGGCGGCAGACGCACCGCCGCACTCGCCGGTCTGCTGGCCCTCGCCCTCGCCGCACCCGTCTCGGCGACCGCCGACAGCGCGCACCGCAGGGCCCCCTCGGCCGACGACGTCCGCCAGTACGAGATCCACGTCGACCACAGCACGCCGGTCACCCGCACCGCCATCGCGGCGGCCGGCGTGACCGTCGACGAGGCGGACGAGGAGACGGTGGTCGTCTCCGGGCGGTCCGACCAGATCCGCACGCTGCGGGCGGCCGGGTACGACGTCGCGCCCGTGGGCGCCGTTCCGGACAGGTCCCAGGGCGAGGCGCGGCTGTACGACTTCCCGTCGGCCGACTCGAAGTACCACAACTACGCCGAGACGAACGCCGAGATCGACCAGCGGCTCGCGGCCTACCCGGCCATCATGAGCCGGCGGGTGATCGGCACCTCGTACCAGGGCCGGGACATCGTCGCCATCAAGGTCAGCGACAACGTGGCCACCGACGAGAACGAGCCCGAGGTGCTGTTCACCTTCCACCAGCACGCGCGCGAGCACCTGACCGTGGAGATGGCGCTGTACCTGCTGCGCGAACTCGGGGCGGGCTACGGCAGCGACTCCCGGATCACGGACATGGTGAACAGCCGGGAGATCTGGATCGTCCCGGACCTCAACCCGGACGGCGGCGAGTACGACATCGCGACGGGTTCCTACCGCTCCTGGCGCAAGAACCGCCAGCCCAACTCCGGCTCGTCCTACGTCGGCACGGACCTGAACCGGAACTGGAACTACAAGTGGGGCTGCTGCGGCGGCTCTTCGGGTTCGACGTCGTCGGAGACGTACCGGGGCGCCGCCGCCGAGTCGGCGCCCGAGGTGAAGGTGGTCGCCGACTTCGTACGCAGCCGGGTCGTCGGAGGCAAGCAGCAGATCACCGCGGGGATCGACTTCCACACCTACAGCGAGCTGGTGCTGTGGCCGTTCGGGTACACGTACTCCGACACCACGACCGGGATGACGGCGGACGACTACAACGCCTTCAAGACGGTCGGGCAGAAGATGGCCGCCAGCAACGGCTACACCGCCGAGCAGTCCAGCGACCTGTACATCACCGACGGGTCCATCGACGACTACCTGTGGGGCGTGCACAGGATCTTCTCGTACACCTTCGAGATGTACCCCACGTCGTCCTTGGGCGGCGGCTTCTACCCGCCCGACGAGGTGATCGAGCGGGAGACGTCACGCAACCGGGACGCGGTGCTGCAACTGCTTGAGAACGCCGACTGCATGTACCGGTCGATCGGCAAACAGGCCCAGTACTGCGGCTAGTCGGGCACCCGGCTGCCCGGTCGCCCGGCGCCCGCCCGGCTCTTACTCGGCGTCCTCTTCGAAGTAGGCGTCGAGGACCGCGTCCAGCCGCTCGTCCCACTCCTTGAAACGGCTCCTGGCCGGCGCCTCGATCTCGATCGGGTACCAGCGCCGGTCAGGGGTGTGCACCGTGATGGTGAGCCGCTTGCCGAAGCGGGGGACCGTGGTCTCCACCGCGCCGATCTCGTCCCAGCGGAACTCGCACTCCTGGTCGTCCAGGACGAGGCGGACTCCCTTGCGGTCGGCGACGATCCGGGCCCGGCGGTCGGCGGCCTCGAAGACGGGGCCGCCGGCGGGCTCGTCGCCGTCCGCGGTGCCGTCTCCGTCGGCGGCCTCCCGCTCGGCCGCGCCGGGCTCCACGGACGCCTCGGACGCCTCCGGCTCCGCCGTGTCCTCGACGGCCTCGGTGTCGGCCTCGGCGACGGCGTCCCGGTCCTCGGCCTTCTCCGGCTCGCCGGTCGCGGGCGAGGTGAGCCCGGGGATGAAGGCCGGGTCGAACCCGGCGCCCGTCACGGGCTCGCCCTTCAGGGGCTGGCTGCTCGAACCTATGCGCTGCTCCACAGCGGGCAGTATGGTCGACGATCCTGTGCCGGGGACAGTCAGCCCCGACTTCGTTATCAGACCCCTACACGAACACCGCTCAGCACCGCCGCCACCGCGAACCCGGCACCCGACAGCACCGTTTCGAGCGCCGTCCCCGTCCGGGTGGCGACCGATCAGGGAGGCTCCATGACCGCCGGCAGTCCCTCCGAAGCGCTCGCGCGCCTGGCCGGGGAACGCGTCGACCACCGCTTCAAGGGCCTCCCGCCGGACGCCGACGGCCTGACCGTCGGCGAGCTGGCCGCCCAGCGCCGCAACCTGTTCACCGGCGGTTTCACCACGCCCGTGCTCGCCCTGTCCGCCGAACGCCTGGAGCACAACCTGGCGCTGATGGAGGCGTACGCGGCCCGGCACGGCCTCGCCTTCGCCCCGCACGGCAAGACGTCCATGGCGCCCCAGCTGTTCCACCGGCAGACCGGGCGCGGCGCGTGGGGCATCACGCTGGCGGTGCCGCACCAGGTGCGCGTGGCACGGGCGTTCGGCGTGCGGCGGGTCTTCCTCGCCAACGAGGTCGTCGACCCGGCCGCCCTGCGCTGGATCGCGGCCGAGCAGGACGCCGACCCGGACTTCCGGCTGATCTGCTACGTCGACTCCGTGCGCGGGGTGGAGCTGATGGACACCGCCCTGCGCGGGGCGGCCCGCCCGCTGGAGGTGGTGGTCGAGCTGGCGGCCGGCGCCGGTGCGCGCACCGGCGTGCGGACGGAGGCGGAGTGCGCGGCCGTCGCCGACGCGGTGGCGGCGACGCGGACCCTGCGGCTGGCCGGGGTCGCCGGGTACGAGGGCGAGGTGGAGCGGGCCGACCCGGAGCGGGTGCGGGCGTGGCTGCGGCGGCTGGTCGCGCTCGCCGTCGGCTTCGACCGGGCCGGGCGCTTCGCCGGGCGCGACGAGATCGTCGTCAGCGCGGGCGGCAGCGCCTGGTTCGACGCGGTGGCCGAGGTGTTCGCGGAGATCCCCGGGCTGTCCTCGCCGGTGCTGAAGCTGCTGCGCTCCGGGGCCTACGTCTCGCACGACGACGGCCACTACCGCAGGCTCACCCCCTTCAACCGGGTGCCCGAGGAGGGCGCGCTGGAGCCGGCGTTCCGCCTGTGGGCGCAGGTCGTCTCGCGCCCCACCCCCGACCAGGCCTTCGTCAACGCGGGCAAGCGCGACGCCGCCCACGACCTCGACCTGCCCGTCGCCCAGGTGGTACGCAGGGACGGCGCCGAGCGCCCGGCCGCAGGGATCTCGGTGACCGCGCTGTCCGACCAGCACGCCTGGCTGCGCACGACCGCCGAGGCGGACCTCGAGGTCGGGGACTGGCTGGGCCTGGGCCTGTCCCACCCGTGCACGTCGTTCGACAAGTGGCCGCTGATCCCGGTGGCCGAGGCGGACGGCACGGTCGTCGAGTACATCCGTACGTTCTTCTGAGGCGTACGTTCTTCTGAGGCGTGCGGGGAGTCCGGGGAGTCCGAGGGAGAGGAGCCGGCCGTGGAGGATCTCGTCATCCGGGACGCGGACGTGGTGGACGGCAGCGGTGAACCGTCGTACCGCGCGGACGTGGTGATCGACGACGGCAGGATCGTGTCGATCGTCAAGGAGGCCGCGGCCGCCGGCTGCCAGCGCCCCAAGGCCATGCGGGAACTGGACGCGGAGGGCCTGGTCCTCTCCCCCGGCTTCATCGACATGCACGCGCACAGCGACCTCGCCCTGCTGCGCGACCCCGACCACAGCGCGAAGGCCGCGCAGGGCGTGACCCTGGAGGTGATCGGCCAGGACGGGCTGTCGTACGCGCCCGTCGACGACCGCACGCTCGCCGAGGTGCGCGACGCGATCGCCGGCTGGAACGGCCACGGCGACGACGTCGACTTCGACTGGCGCTCCGTCGGCGAGTACCTGGACCGCCTCGACCGCGGGATCGCCGTCAACGCCGCCTACCTGGTTCCGCAGGGGACGGTGCGCGCGCTCGCCGTCGGCTGGGAGGACCGCGAGGCCACGCCGGAGGAACTGGACCGGATGCGGCGACTGGTCGCGGAGGGCCTGGAGCAGGGCGCGGTCGGCATGTCGTCGGGGCTGACCTACCCGCCCGGCGGGTACGCGAGGGACGCCGAACTGACCGAGCTGTGCCGGGTGGTGGCGTCCCACGGCGGCTACTTCTGCCCGCACCACCGCTCCTACGGGGCGGGCGCGCTGGAGGCGTACGCGGAGATGGTGGCCGTGGCCCGGGAGGCGGGCTGCCCGCTGCATCTGGCGCACGCCACCATGAACTTCGGCGTCAACGAGGGCCGGGCGCCCGAGCTGCTGGCCCTGCTGGACGAGGCGCTGGACGCCGGGGCCGACATCAGCCTCGACAGCTACCCCTACGCCCCGGGCTGCACGACCCTCGCGGCGCTGCTGCCGGGCTGGGCGGGCGAGGGCGGTCCGCGGGAGACCCTGAAGCGGCTGGCGGACGAGGAGACGGCCGAGCGCATCCGGCACCAGCTGGAGGACGTCGGCTCGGACGGCTGCCACGGCGTGCCCGTCGACTGGGACACGGTCGAGGTCTCCGGGGTGCGCGACCCGCGGCTGGCGGGCCATGTGGGCCGCACGGTGCGGCAGTCGGCGGACGCGCGCGGCGAGGCCCCCTGGGCGACCGCCCGCCGCCTGCTGCTGGCGGACGGCCTCGGCACGACGGTCCTGCTCCACGTCGGCCACGAGGAGAACGTGCGGGCCGTCCTGCGCCACCGCGCGCACACCGGCGGCTCCGACGGCGTCCTGCACGGCGCCAGGCCGCACCCGCGCGCCCACGGCACCTTCCCCCGGTATCTGGGCCATTACGTCCGCGAGTTGGGCCTGCTGTCGCTGGAGGAGTGCGTGGCCCACCTCACCTCGCGCCCGGCGGCCCGGCTGCGGCTGCCGGACCGGGGGCTGGTCCGCGAGGGGTTCCGGGCCGACCTGGTCCTGTTCGACCCGCGGACGGTGGCGGCGGGCGCGACCTTCGAGGAGCCGCGCAGGCTGCCGACGGGCATCCCGTACGTGCTGGTCGACGGGCGGTTCGTGATCGAGGACGGCCGGCGCACGGACGTGCTCGCGGGGCGGGCGGTCCGCCGGACTCCGGTGTGACCGCCCGCCGTCGACGCGCTACGGCTTGGGCAGCGTGCACCCGCTCGCGCTCAGGTTGAGCTTGTTGCCGGCGCCGAAGCAGGCCGGGATCTGGTAGGTCTCCTCGGCGTAGTTGATGCCCTGACGGACGGTCACGTTGCCGCTCTCGTCGACCTCGCAGGGGTTGTTCACGGTGCAGGTCTGGCCGTCCTCGTTGCCGGTGTTGTTGACGGCGACGACCTTGCCGGTGGCGTTGTCGACGACGGGCGATCCGGACGTGCCGCCGATGGTGTTGCAGGCGGAGGTGTAGCGGACGGAGTCCTTCCAGGTCCAGTCGCCCTCCTTGAGGCGGTAGACGAAGCCGTCGATGTTGCAGGCGTAGGTCTTCTTCCAGTAGCCGGAGACGACCGTGATGGCGGTCCCGGCGACCGGGTGGGTGTCGTTCAGCGTCAGCGCGCTGATCCCGTACGTGCTCTTGATCTGCGCGTAGGTGGTGGTGAGCTGGTAGATCGTGACGTCCGTGTCGGTCATCGTCGAGTACGCGACCTTGCTGGCGCGCAGCGTGCCGACCCGGGTGGCCGAGGCGTTGAGCAGGCCGAAGCTGCGGCTGGACGCCTGGTCGACGATGACCTCGCCGGGCGCCGGGAACCCGGTCTCCAGGCAGTGGCCGTTGGTGAGCACGAGCGCCGGGTCGGTGTCCGCGGAGTTCGGGAAGCGGATGACCGAGCCGGAGCAGTTGCTGAGCGACACGGTGCCGGCGAAGTTGACGGCCTGGAGGGTGGGCGCGGCGGCGCGCTCGGTGGGCGCCGGTGCCGCGACCGCGGGTGCCGCACCCGCCCCGGCGATCACCAGGGCGAAGAGCGCGGCGCCGAGAGGCTTCTTCATGTGGGGTCCCCTCTTGCGACGGGGCGACCGGAGATCCTCCGGCCGCCCGCGAATTTGTCATGTGCATTGTGAGGGGAGGGGGGCGGATGGGCAAGAAGGTGTTTCCGGCCGCGACTCCGGCCCCCGGGGCAGCGCTCGGGGCGCCCCTCGGGGTGCCCGACGGGCGCCGGGACTTACGGCGGGCGCCGGGACTCGCGGCGGGCGTCAGGACTCCCGGCGGGCCGACGGTGACCCGGCCGCGCCCAGCGTGTCGTCGACTTGCCGGTGGAGCAGCGCCTCGCGGCTCATGGAGACGCGGCTGGAAAAGGACACCGCCGGCCCGAGGTACCGCTCGCGCCTGCGCCGGTCATCCAGGCCCTTGACGCCCGCGTCCCGGTCGAGTCCGCACCGCGGCTCGGCGACCGGCGGGTCGGCCCGGCAGCGGTCCAGCACCCGCGGCCCGCTCCCGGTCGGGGGCCCGCCGCAGGCGCGAGCCCAGGGCTTCCGGCCGCTCGACGAACTCGGCGTTGCGGCCGGGGTGATCACCGCCCCACCGCGCCGTTCAGCGCCGACTGCCGCGACAGCGCCTCCCACGCCGTACTCATGCGCCGGAGCCGGACCGGCGCGAACCGGACCGGCACGGACCGGACCGTCACGAACCGAACCAGCGCGAACCGGACCGGCGCGAAGCGGAGCGCCGCGGACGGCTGACCGGCGGGACCGCCACCGCCGACCGGACCACAGTCAGGCGCGGCCGTCCGGCACAGCGCCACGGTCAGGCCGCCGTCCCCCGCGCGGGGACCGACACGCCGGCTCGGTGCAGACGTAGCGCTCGGGCGGTCGTGCCCGACCGGCACATACCCGCCATCGGGACCACCGGGCCGCGACCGACCGACGCGCCGACCCGGAACCGGCGGCCCGCTCCGGTGGCCGTGCCGATCCCACACAGGCCCCCCCTCGGGACCGCCGGGCCGTTCGGGCGGTGCCGGCGACTCGGCGCAGACGTGCTGTCGGGGCGACCGGGCCGCGACCGACCAATGCGCCGACCCGGAACCGGCGGCCCGCTCCGGTGGCCGTGCCGATCCCACACAGGCCCCCCTCGGGACCGCCGGGCCGTTCGGGCGGTGCCGGCGACTCGGCGCAGACGTGCTGTCGGGGCGACCGGGCCGCTCGGGACGGGGGTGCCGGCTCAGGCACCGGCGTGCCGGCACCGGGGGCGTGGCCGGCGGGAGGGACGGGCGGTGGTTGGGAGGGGGCTCACCTGGGGCCCTTGGTCGCTCCTCTGCCGCGGCCCGGCTTGCCGCCGTTGCCCCGGGCCGGTTCGGTCGTGGTGGCGGCGGACGTGGTCGCGGGCGCCGTGGTGGGGTCCGCGGTGTCGCCGCCGCCCGCGGCGGCGGTCGGGGAGGCGGACTTCTCCGCGGCGGTGGGCGACGGACTCGCGGACGGGTTCGCGTCGCCGGAGCCGGACGACGCGGCGCCGCCGGGCGGCGCGGCGGGTGCGACGGACACCCCGTCCTTCTTCTTCGCCCCCTCCTCCTGGCCCTGCGTCCCCGGCCGCGGACCGTCGGCCGAACCGGAGCCGAGGAGACCGGCGACGACGGCGACCAGCAGCACGCAGGCTCCGCCCACGGCGACCGGGACCCGGCGCGTCGGCCGTCCGTGCCGCCGCGAGCCGCCGACGACCGCCGGCCCGTCGTCCTCCGCGGGCTCACCGGGCTCACCGGGCTCACCGGGCTCACCGGGCCGCGCCGGGTCGGCGTAGCCCACGTACTGCTCGTACTGCTCGAGCACGCCCGGACCGGCCGAGTGACCGTCCGCCGGGTACCCGTCCGCCGGGTACGCGTCCGGCGGGTGCCCGTCCGCCGGATACCCGTCCGCCGGATACCCGTCCGGCGGATACGCGTCCGCCGGGGCGGCGATCACGGGCAGCTCGGCCGTCTGGTCGAACGCGTTCTGCCAGCCGTGGGCGGCCGCCGGATCGGCGTACTCCTCGTAGCGGGGGGCCGAATGGGGCATCGGCTGGTACACGTTCGGCGGCACCTGGGGCTCGTCCATGGCCGGATACGCGCCGTCGCCGCCGTGCGCACCGGTCGCGCCGTTCGCGGCTTGTGCGCCGTGCGCCCCGTTTTCGTGCTGAGGGTGCCAGGACATGGCCGCGCATTGTAGGGACAGGTGGGGCCCGCGGGACAGCCGTAGGCGATAACCGCACAAACCGCCGCGTCTCACGTGGCGGAAAACACGGCCCAAAGGGCGTTACCGGGCCGTAAGCTCCCTGTCATGCAGGTGATCCAGTCGACCAAGCTCGCCAACGTCTGTTACGAGATCCGGGGCCCGGTTCTCGAGGAGGCGATGCGCCTGGAGGCGGCCGGCCACCGCATCCTCAAGCTCAACACGGGCAACCCGGCCGCGTTCGGCTTCGAGTGCCCGCCGGAGATCCTGGAGGACATCCTCCGCAACGTCTCCACGGCCCACGGCTACGGCGACGCCAAGGGCCTGCTGGCGGCCCGCCGCGCGGTCGTCATGCACAACCAGACCCTGGGCATCGAGACGGACGTCGAGCACGTCTTCATCGGCAACGGCGTCTCCGAGCTGATCGTGATGGCGATGCAGGGCCTGCTGGACGACGGCGACGAGGTGCTCGTGCCCGCGCCCGACTACCCGCTGTGGACGGCCGCGGTCTCGCTCGCCGGCGGCACGGCCGTGCACTACCGCTGCGACGAGCAGTCCGACTGGATGCCCGACCTCGCCGACGTGGAGCGGAAGGTCACCGACCGCACCAAGGCGATCGTCATCATCAACCCGAACAACCCGACCGGCGCGGTCTACGAAGAGGCGATGCTCAAGGGCCTGACGGACATCGCCCGCCGCCACAACCTGCTGGTCTGCTCGGACGAGATCTACGACAAGATCCTGTACGACGGCGCCACCCACACGCCCACCGCGAAGATCGCCCCGGACCTGCTCACCCTCACCTTCAACGGCATGTCCAAGGCCTACCGGGTGGCCGGCTACCGGGTCGGCTGGATGGCGATCTCCGGTCCGCGCGCGCACGCCGAGTCCTACATCGAGGGCCTGACGATCCTGGCGAACATGCGCCTGTGCGCGAACATGCCGGGCCAGCACGGGGTCGTGGCCGCCCTCAGCGGGCGCCAGACGATCAACGACCTGGTGCTGCCGGGCGGGCGCCTGAAGGAGCAGCGGGACACGGCGTACGAGCTGCTGACGCAGATCCCGGGGGTGAGCTGCGTGCGGCCGAAGGGCGCGCTGTACCTCTTCCCGCGCCTCGATCCCAAGGTGTTCAAGATCAAGGACGACCGGCGGATGGTGCTGGACCTGCTGCGCCAGGAGAAGATCATGGTCGTCCAGGGCACCGGGTTCAACTGGCCGGAGCCGGACCACTTCCGGGTCGTGACCCTGCCCACGGTGGGTGACCTGCGGGACGCGGTGGGCCGGATCGGCACCTTCCTGGACGGCTACAGCCAGCCCTGAGGCCGCGCAAGAGGACGAACGGCCCTGTTTCCCGAACGGCGCCACTTTAGACGAAATCTAAGCTAGGATGGCTTCCTGTCAGCGCGCAGGAGGCCATCCATGTACGAACCGATCCGCACTGCTCCGTCCAGTCGGTCCGTCCACAGCACGATGGCCGGCGCGCACACGAACGCGAACACGAACACCGACTTCCCCCACCGTTCCCGCGAGGAGGAGCTGGACATCCAGCTCGCCGGCCATCTGGCGGCCCTGCTCGCCGTCACGGACGAACTGCGGGCGCTGAGCCCCTGCTCCGCCTGGGACGAGGCGGCCGAGCGGGTCGCCGGCCAGGTGGCCCGGCTGCGCGGCGGACGGCCGCCGGCCCGTACGTCCGCGGCGCCCGCCGGCGCCGACCCCGCCGCCCTGCACCGGCGGGCGCACGCCCTGGCCGGCCGCGCCCTGGTCGTGGCGGCCTCCCGCGCCGACACGGGGGCCGCGATCCTGGCCGCCGAGCAGATGGACGCCCACGCGGCGGCCCTGGAGCCGCGCGAACTCGCGTCCCGCTGAGCCCCCGAGGGCTCCCCCGAGACGGCCCCGGTCCGCGTGCACCCGCAGCGACGCGCGGACCGGGCGCCATGAAAGTGACGGCGCGAAAATGACGGCGGCCGTTCCGGTTGCGTACCGGGACGGCCGCTTCACTCCCCGTTCACCCCCGCGGCCCGGGAACGTTCCCTTCCGCGCACACGATCACCCTGTGAGACGCATCGCAGGAATCGTCCTCGCGGTCCTGCTGATCGGCGGCGTGGTGGCAGCCGTCGTAGCGGGCCGGAAGGCTGAGGACACGAGCACGGCAGCGAAGACCGTGCGCATGGTGATCGGATCGGAGAAGGCGGACTACTTCGCCGATCCCGACGTGGTGAAGGCCCTGGCCGCCAAGGGTTACACCGTGCAGGCCGAGACCTCCGGCTCCTGGGCCATGGAGGGGCTCGACCTCAAGGGCTACGACCTCGCGTTCCCGTCCAGCCAGGCGCCCGCCGCCCAGCTGGCGGCCCGGTACAAGGTGCACGGCAGCCTGCCGCGGCCGTTCTACTCGCCGCTCGTCGTGGTCGCCCACCGCGGCGCCGCCAAGGTACTGGCGGCGAACGGCCTGGCGACCCTCGACACCGCGCACCGCGGCACCCTGGACATGGCCGCCTACCTGGACGCCGCCCGCCACGACCGCACCTGGCAGCAGCTCAAGGGCGCGGACGGGTACGGCGAACTGGGCGGGACCCTCTTCGTCGCCAGCACCGACCCGGAGACCTCCAACTCGGGCGCGCTCTACCTCGCCGCCGCCTCCTACGTGGCCAACGACGGCCGGGTGGTCGCGAGTGACGCCGACCTGAACCGCACCGCGCCGCTGCTGCGCAAGCTGGTCAGCGTCCAGGGGGCCCAGCAGGCCGGCAGCGACGCGCTCTTCCGCGACTTCGTCAGCGGCGCCGGCAACCCGCTGGTGCTGGTCTACGAGTCGCAGGTCGCCTCACTCCTGGCGGACGGGCAACGGCCCGACGACCTCGTCGTGCTCTACCCGGACACCACCGTCGACAGCGACCACACCGTCGTACCGCTCACCGAAGACGGCCGGGCCCTCGCGCAACTGCTGTCCACCGACCCGCTGTTGCGCAAGCTCGCGGTCCGGCACGGGTTCCGCCCGCAGGGGGCGGCCGCCGGATTCGGCGCCTCCGAGACCTATCTGAAGAAGGAACTGACCGGCGTCCGGCAGGCGCCCGTGCCCACCTCCGCGGTGCTGCACGAGATGGCGCGCCGGGCCAGGGGGGACGACAAGTGACCGACAACGGCAACGACTTCACCCTCACCCCGCCCGAGGCCGTCACGCCCGTGCCGGCCGAGAAGGCCGGCGGGCTGGTGCCCGTGGCGGACGACGTCCGCGCGGCGATGGCCGAGAAGGCCGCCGCGTACGTCCAGGGGCTCGCCGCCCTGGACGCCCGCTCCCCCGAGTTCGCCGGCAAGGTCGGCGAGATCACCGCCCTCGGCTCCGGCGAGATGCGGGCCGCCGCCGCGCAGTCCAACCGGATGCTGGAGCGCACGGTGCGCAGTCTGCCGTCCAAGGGCGGCGACGCGAGCGCGAAGGTGGCCGGCTCGCTCGTCGAACTCAGGCGGGTGGTCGAGGACCTGGACCCGCGCGACCAGCCGGCCGGCCGTGGCCGCAGGCTGCTGTCCCGGCTGCCCGGCGGCAACCGGCTGCGCGACCACGTCGCCAAGTACGCCTCCGCGCAGGGAACGTTGCACGCCATCGTGGGCTCGCTGCGCGGCGGGCAGGACGAACTGCGGCGCGACAACGCCGCGTTGCAGACCGAGCGGGTCCGCCTGTGGGAGACCATGGGCAAGCTGCAGGAGTACGTGGTGCTGACCCAGGCGCTGGACGCGGCCGTCGAGCGGCACCTCGACGAGACCGCGGATCCGCAGGCGGCCGACTCGCTGCGGGCCGACGTGCTCTTCCCCGTCCGGCAGAAGCACCAGGACCTGCTCACCCAGCTCGCCGTGTGCGCCCAGGGCTACCTCGCCATGGACGTCGTACGCCGCAACAACGAGGAGCTGATCAAGGGCGTGGAACGCGCGGCCACCACCACGGTGTCCGCGCTGCGCATCTCCGTGATGCTGGCCTCCGCGCTCGACCACCAGAAGAAGGTCGCCGACCAGGTCGACGCCCTGCGCGGCACCACCGAGGACCTGGTCCGCGGCAACGCCGAGATGCTGGCCACGCAGAGCGGGGAGATCCAGCGGATCGCCGCCGACCCGGCCGTCGGCGCCGAGACCCTGCGGTCGGCGTTCCAGCAGATCTACCGCACCCTCGACGCGATCGACACCTACAAGGTGCAGGCGACGGAGGCGATGGCCGCGACGGTGGAGTCCCTCAGCGCCGAACTGCGGCAGGCGAGCGCCCACCTGGACCGCAGCCGGTCGCAGGGCGCGCTGGACGGAGGGCTCGCATGAGACGCCCGCTGGCCGCCGTCCTCGCCGCCGTCGCCCTGCTCACCGCCTGCTCCGCGCAACGGGACGAGGACCCCGGCGACCCCGGTGCCGCCGAACCCGGCACGCTGCGCGTCCTGGCCTCCAGCGAGCTCGGCGACATGACCCCGGTCCTCGACCGGGTCCGCCGGGACACCGGCATCCGGGTCCGGCCCACCTACATGGGCACGCTCGACGCGGTGAACCTGCTCGCGGAGGGCAAGGCGGACGGGCGGTACGACGCGCTGTGGCTGTCGTCGAACGACTATCTGCGGCTGCGTCCCGAGGCGGCCCGCCGGGTGGTCTCCGAGACGCCGGTCATGTCCAGCCCGGTCGCCGTCGGCGTCCGGACGGCCACCGTCAAGGCGCTCGGCTGGCGCCCGGACGACGTCACCTGGTCCCAGGTCGAACAGGCCGTCCAGGACGGCAGGCTCACCTACGGCATGACCGACCCGGCCCGCTCCAACTCCGGCTTCGCCACGCTCGTCTCGGTCGCCTCCGCCCTCTCCGGCGCCCAGTCCGCGCTCACCGACGCGGACGTCACGAAGGCCACCCCGCGGCTGAAGGAGTTCTTCGCCGGGCAGAAGCTGACGTCGGGTTCGTCGGGCTGGCTGGCGACCGCCTACCGGCGGCGCGGCACCGTCGACGCCCTGCTCAACTACGAGTCCGTGCTGAAGTCCCTGCCGGGCCTGACGGTGATCCGCCCCCGGGACGGCGTCGTCACCGCCGACTACCCGCTCTCCTCGCTCCGTTCGACGACCGCGACGGCCCGCAAGGACGTCCGCCGGCTCACCGAGGCGCTGCGCACGCCGGCCGTCCAGCGGCTGATCACCGAGCGCACGCACCGCCGCCCGGTGGTGACCTCCGTGCGGCCCGCGGCCGGTCTCGACCCCGGCCGGCGGCGGGAACTGCCCTTCCCGGGCAGCCGGTCGGTCGCCGACGGACTGCTCGACGCGTACGAGAACGAACTGCGCCGCCCCTCGCGCACGGTGTACGTCCTCGACACCTCCGGCTCGATGGACGGCGACCGGCTGACCCGGCTGAAGACGGCGCTGCGCGACCTCACCGGCGACTTCCGCGACCGCGAGGAGGTCACCCTGATGCCGTTCGGGTCGGACGTGAAGAGCGTGCGCACCCATGTGGTCGACCCGGCCGATCCGCGGGCGGGACTGGACGCGATCCGCGAGGACACCGCACGGCTGTCCGCCGACGGCGGCACCGCGATCTACACGTCGCTGGAGAAGGCGTACGAGCATCTGGGCGCCGGCGAGGACACGTTCACGTCGATCGTGCTGATGACGGACGGCGAGAACACCACGGGCGCGAAGGCCGGCGAGTTCGACGCCTTCTACCGCTCGCTCACCCCGGCGCGGCGGCAGACCCCCGTCTTCCCGATCCTCTTCGGCGACTCCGACCGCCGCGAGCTGGCGCACATCGCCGACCTGACCGGCGGCCGCCTCTTCGACGCCCGGCAGGGCTCGCTGGACGGCGCCTTCGAGGAGATCCGTGGCTACCAGTAGACGCCTGGCGGGATACCTGGAGTCCCGCAAGAACATCACCGGCAGCCTGTGCGGGCTCGCCGGGCTCGGGCTCACCTTCGCCGGGGCGGCGGGCCCGTACTGGCCGGTCGTGGTGGCCGGACTGTACGGCGCGGGCGCGCTGATCGCGCCGCCGGAGCGTCCGGCGCTGCCGGACTTCCCCGACCCGTCCGCCCGGCTGGAGGCGGTGCGGGACGACTTCGAGCAGCTCGGCGGCTATCTGACGGACGTCGAGCTGCCGCCCGCGGCCGCCGGGCGGCTGACCGAGCTGACGCGGCTGCTGGCCGGGCTGCTGGACCCGGGGTGGGCCGCCGAGGTGCTCGCCCAGGACCCGGAGGGCGTGCACGTGCTGTCCCGGACGGTACGGCAGGACCTCCCCGAGGCCGTCGACGCGTTCGTCCGCACCCGGTGGTGGACCCGGCTGGCGCCGGGTCAGGAGCCCCCCGAACGCCACCTGGAACGGCAGCTCACACTGCTGCAGGAGGAGGCGGAACGCCTCGCCGCCTCCCTCCGCGAGGCGGAAGCCCGCCGACAGGAGTCGCACACCCGGTACCTGGAAGGCCGGGGCGGAACGCCCTGAGCCGAGCGCGGCCGCGGGCTGGGCCGGCGCGCAACCCGCCGGACGCAGGCGGCGCACCGGACGCGGACGGCCCGCCGGGCACGGCCGCCGGGGGGCGCGCGGCGCACCGGACGCAGGTGGCGCACCGGACGCAGGTGGCGCACCGGACGCGGTCAAGCACGCACGGCGCAGCCGGCACGCGGCGCGGGCAGAACGCCGGGAGCAGCCGACACGCCGGGCGGGGAGACGCGCCCCGGCGGAGAACAGGCGAGGACCCGCCACACCGACGTCCGGGACCTCCCCGGATGGTCACCACGGCCAGCCGTGAGCCAAGGCAGAGCGACCTGAGCCGGCGCGCGGACGGCCCGCCGGGCGCGGGCAGAGGTCCGGGTGCGGACGGCCCGCCGGGCGCGGGCAGAGGTCCGGGTGCGGACGGCCCCGCCGGGCGGCAGGCAGCGCACCGGGTGCAGGCAAGCGCACGCGGCGCGGGCGGCGCTCGGCGCGGGCAGGGCGCCGGGCGCAGGCGGCGCACCGGGCGCGGACGGCGCGCCGTGGTGGGGAAACGCGCCGCGGTGGGGAACAGGCGAGGGCCTGCCGTCGCGGGTCCCGTCGGGGCGGACGGGGGGTGGGACGGCAGGCCCAGGGCCCCTCACGCCGTTGTGCGGGACCTCGCCGGCTTGTCACCGCGGCCGGCCGTGACGATCACTGGTCAGGGCAGATCGGACCGGCCGCGGAGTTCGGTGCCCGGGCTCAGCCCAGGCGCTCCACCAGGGCGTGGTACTGGTCCCACAGCTCCTTGGGCGTGTGGTCGCCGAAGGTGTTCAGGTGCTCGGGCACCAGGGACGCCTCCTCGCGCCAGACCTCCTTGTCGACCGTGAGCAGGAAGTCCAGGTCGGACTCCGACAGGTCCAGGCCGTTCGTGTCGAGGGCCTCCTTCGTCGGCAGGACGCCGATCGGGGTCTCGACGCCGGCGGCCTTGCCGTCCAGGCGCTCCACGATCCACTTCAGGACGCGGCTGTTCTCGCCGAAGCCGGGCCAGACGAACTTGCCCTCGTCGTTCTTGCGGAACCAGTTGACGTAGTAGATCTTCGGCAGCTTGGACTGGTCCTTGTCCTTGGCCACGTTGATCCAGTGGGCCATGTAGTCGCCCATGTTGTAGCCGCAGAAGGGGAGCATGGCGAAGGGGTCGCGGCGCAGCTCGCCGACCTTGCCCTCGGCGGCGGCGGTCTTCTCGCTCGCCACGTTGGCGCCGAGGAACACGCCGTGGTTCCAGTCGAAGGACTCGGTCACCAGCGGCACGGCGCTGGCGCGGCGGCCGCCGAAGAGGATCGCCGAGATCGGCACGCCCTTGGGGTCCTCCCACTCGGGCGCGATGATCGGGCACTGGGCGGCCGGGACGGTGAAGCGGGCGTTGGGGTGGGCGGCGGGCTCGGCGGAGTCCGGGGTCCAGTCGCGGCCCTTCCAGTCCGTGAGGTGGGCCGGGGTCTCCTGGGTCATGCCCTCCCACCACACGTCGCCGTCGTCGGTGAGGGCGACGTTGGTGAAGACGGAGTTGCCCCACAGGGTCTTCATCGCGTTGGCGTTGGTGTGCTCGCCGGTGCCGGGCGCGACGCCGAAGAAGCCGGCCTCGGGGTTGATGGCGTACAGGCGGCCGTCCTCGCCGAAGCGCATCCAGGCGATGTCGTCGCCGATCGTCTCGACCGTCCAGCCGGAGACCGTGGGCTCCAGCATGGCGAGGTTGGTCTTGCCGCAGGCGCTCGGGAAGGCGGCGGCGACGTACTTGGACTCGCCGGTGGGCGGGGTCAGCTTCAGGATGAGCATGTGCTCGGCGAGCCAGCCCTCGTCGCGCGCCATGACGGAGGCGATGCGCAGGGCGTAGCACTTCTTGCCGAGCAGGGCGTTGCCGCCGTAGCCGGAGCCGTAGGACCAGATCTCGCGGGTCTCGGGGAAGTGGGAGATGTACTTGGTCCGGTTGCAGGGCCACGGAACGTCCTGCTCGCCCTCTTCGAGCGGGGCGCCGAGGGAGTGGACGGCCTTCACGAAGAAGCCGTCGGAGCCCAGCTCGTCCAGGACCGGCTGCCCCATGCGCGTCATCGTGCGCATCGACACGGCGACGTAGGCGGAGTCGGTGATCTCGACGCCGATGGCGGACAGGTCCGAGCCGAGGGGTCCCATGCAGAACGGGACGACGTACATCGTGCGGCCCCGCATCGAGCCGCGGAACAGGCCGTTCTCGCCCTGGAATATCTCCCGCATCTCCGCCGGGGCTTTCCAGTGGTTGGTCGGGCCCGCGTCCTGCTCCTGCTCGGAGCAGATGAAGGTCCGGTCCTCGACGCGCGCGACGTCGGTCGGGTCGGAGGCGGCGTAGTAGGAGTTGGGGCGCTTGATCGGGTCGAGTTTCTTGAAGGTGCCCTTCGCTACGAGCTCCTCGCACAACCTCTCGTACTCGGCCTCGGATCCGTCACACCAGACCACGCTGTCCGGCTGGGTCAGTTCGGCGATCTCGTTCACCCATGAGATCAGTTCCTGGTGGTTGGTGGGGACGACGGGGGGAGCCGCGATGTCGCGCGCCACGATTGCTCCTAAATGAGGGATTTTTTTGTTGGAGGCCCCGTGGGGGCTGCGACCCGGATGCTTCGTGGCTGGATCTTCAGCGCTCATCCGGTGCCGACCGCACTCATTTGATCATCCGATCATACCGCCCATATGTCCAGAGGACCTCACAGGTGAGCGGAGTGAGGATCGCCACGTCCGATTCGTGTTCACCGCGTTTATTTGCCCGTACGTAGCGTTCACCTGAAGTTTTCTTTGCGTAACGGCCATCGGGCCCGCGTGAGACGATGGCAACGCCCGGCCAGGTCAACGGGGCGACCAGTCCCTGAACTTACGGTTGCGTAGGTACGATGACCCGTATGACTGCGTCCGTCCCCGACGCGGCCACGGACTCGCCGGCCGACGGCCGTGGTCCCGCCGCGCACTCCGTGCCCCGCCAGATCAAGCAGCACGCCCAGCACCTCGCCGAGCCGCTCAAGCCGAAGCTGCGCGGCTGGCTGCACCTGGGCATGTTCCCGGCCGCGCTGGTCGCCGGCCTGATACTCACCGCCCTCGCCGACTCGGCCCGGGGCCGCATCGCCTGCGGGATCTACGCCCTCACCGCCTGCCTGCTGTTCGGCGTGAGCGCGCTGTACCACCGGGGGAACTGGAGCCCCCGCATGGACGGCATCCTGCGCCGGCTGGATCACGCCAACATCTTCCTGATCATCGCCGGCACCTACACCCCGCTGACCCTGCTGCTCCTGCCCGGCACGAAGGGGCAGTGGCTGCTGTGGGGCATCTGGGCCGCGGCGGCCGCCGGCATCCTCTTCCGGGTCTTCTGGGTCGGCGCCCCGCGCTGGCTGTACACGCCCTGCTACATCGCGATGGGCTGGGCGGCCGTCTTCTTCCTGCCCGACTTCATGCGCACCGGCGGTATCGCCGTCCTGGTCCTGGTGGTCGTCGGCGGCCTCCTCTACAGCGCGGGCGGTGTGATCTACGGCATCAAGCGGCCGAACCCCTCCCCGCGCTGGTTCGGCTTCCACGAGGTGTTCCACACGCTGACGCTCGCCGCGTTCGTCGTGCACTACGTCGGCATCTCACTGGTGGCGTACACCCACATCTGACCGCTCCCCTTCCCCACCGCACGGCCACGGCTTTCGAGCCGTGGCCGTTTTTCGTGCGCCCGCGACGGATGCCGCGGGCGGGAGCGGACACGTATTGACACTCCCTTGATTTTGAGAGTTACTCTCATTTCATGGCTACTTTCATTCCTGCGCCCGAGGTGCGGCCCGACCCGCGCCGCTGGTGGGCCCTCGGGGCCCTGGTCGCGAGCATGCTGACGCTCGGCTTCGACATGACGATCCTCAACGTGGCGCTGCCCACCATGGCCGCCGACCTCGGCGCGACCACCGGCCAGCAGCAGTGGATGGCGGACGCGTACGTCGTCGTGTTCGCCGCGCTGATGCTGCCCGCGGGGCTCCTCGGCGACCGGTTCGGACGGCGCCGCATGCTGATCACCGGTCTCGCGGTGTTCCTCGCCGGCTCGCTGGTGGGCGCGCTGGCCGGGGACGTGCACTGGGTGATCGCGGCCCGGGCGTTCATGGGCGTGGGCGGCGCGCTGGTCACCCCGCTCGCCCTGTCCGTGCTGCCCTCGCTGTTCGGGCCCGACGAGCGCACCAAGGCCGTCGGCGTCATCTCCGCCGCCTCCGCGCTCGGCCTGCCGCTCGGCCCGATCATCGGCGGCTGGCTGCTCGACCACTTCTGGTGGGGCTCGGTCTTCCTGGTCAACGTCCCGATGGCGGCGATCGGCATCACCGCCTGCCTCTTCCTGCTCCCCGAGACGCGCGACCCCGCCTCCCCCGAGGTCGACGCCGTCTCCACCGCGCTCACCGCGGCCGGGCTCGGCGCCCTCGTCTACGCGATCATCGAGGCGCCCGGCCGGGGCTGGGGCGACCCGCTGGTGGTGGCGATGCTCGCCGGTGCGGTGGTCCTGCTCGCCGCGCTGGTGCTGCGCGAGCGCCGGGCCGCACGGCCCATGCTCGACATGGCCCTCCTCGCCCACCGCGGCTTCCTGTTCAACACGCTCGCCGCGACCCTGGTCATGTTCGTCCTGTCCGGCCTGCTGTTCGTGCTGCCGCCCTACCTCCAGGCCGTCCTCGGCCACGACGCGCTCGGCACCGGTGTGCGCCTGCTGCCGATGATGGGCGGGCTGCTGGTCGCCGCGCGGGGCGCGCAGCCGGTCGTCGAACGGTTCGGCGCGCGGGCCGTGGTCACCGCGGGGCTCGCGGTGCTGGCCTTCTCCGCACTGCTGGGCAGCCGTACGACCGCCGACTCCGGCTACGGCTTCACCGCGCTGTGGCTGTCCGTCACCGGCGTCGGCTTCGGCTTCTCCGTCGTCCCGGCGATGGACGGCGCGCTCGGCGCGCTGCCCCGCGACCGGGCCGGCAGCGGGTCGGGGCTGCTGATGACGCTGCGCCAGGTCGGCGGCGCGCTCGGCATCGCGCTGCTCGGCAGCCTGCTCTCCGGCGCCTTCCGCGACCGGCTCGACGTCACCGGGCTGCCCGCGTCCGCCGCCGGCACCGCCCGGGAATCGGTGGTCGCCGCGCACATCGTCGCCGGCCGGACGCACTCCGCCGGCCTCACGGCCTCCGCGAACGAGGCGTACGTCCACGGCATGGGCCTGGTGCTGCTGGTGTGCGGCGTCGCGGCGCTCGTCGCGGCCCTGCTGGCCGGCGCGCTGCTCCCCGGCACACGGACCGCCGGAGCCGAGGCACAAACCAACGGGACCGAGCCGCACGCAGCCGGAGCCGAGCCACAGACCGACGGGACCGAGGTACAGCCCACCGGAGCCGAGCCGCAGGCCACCGGGACCGAACCGCAGGCCACCGGGACCGAGCCGCAGGCCCCCGACATGGCCGTGCCGCCCGCCGATGCCCGACAATGAAGCCCATGACGGCCGCACCCTCCCCCCTCTCCCCCTCCGAGCGCCCCCGGCTGAGCCTGCGCGAGCGCAAGAAGATCAAGACCCGCGAGGCGATCCGCACCGCGACCTTCGAACTGATCGGGGAGCAGGGCTACGAGGCCACGACGATCGACCAGATCGCCGAGCGGGCCGAGGTGTCGCCGTCGACCGTCTTCCGGTACTTCCCGACCAAGGAGGACATCGTCCTCACCGACGAGTACGACCCGGTGATGCTGGAGGAGCTGCGCGCACGGCCCGTCGACGAGCCGTGGATCGATTCGGTGCGGCACATCATGGGCAAGGCGCTGGACCTGCTCGTGCAGGAGAGTCCCGAGGTGGTCCGGATGCGGGCGCAGCTCGGGGTCCAGGTCCCCGCCGTCCGCTCCCGGATCTTCGAGAGCATGTCGCAGACCGCGCGGCTGATGCGCGGGGCCATAGCCGAGCGCTTCGGCCTGGACCCGGACAGCCTCGAGGTCCGCGTCTACGCGATGTCCCTCATCGGCGGCCTCATGGAGGTCAACATGTACTGGGCGGAGCACGACTTCACGGGCGACCTCGGGGACCTCATGCACCGCGCCCTGGACGTCCTGGAGCACGGCCTGCCCACCGAAAAGCCCTGAGACCGGACCCCTCTCCCGTGACATCCTGACCGGGTGAACGGTCCCGAGATCCACGTCGAGTTCGCCCCCGGCCTGGCCCTGTTCGTCCCGCACGGCCGCCGCGGCGCCGCCACCGCCCTGACCACCGACGGCGTCTCCTCCCTCGGCCACGTCGTGGAGTCGGCCGGCGTCCCGCTGACCGAGGTCGGGTCGCTGTGGGTGAACGGCCGCGAGGTGCCGTCCTCGTACGTCCCCGCGGCCGGCGACAGCGTCTCGGTCCGGCCCGTCGAGCGCCCCCAGCAGGTGCCCGGCGCGCCCCTGCGTTTCCTGCTCGACGTCCACCTCGGCACCCTCGCCCGCCGTCTGCGCCTGCTCGGCGTGGACACCGCCTACGAGTCGACGGACATCGGCGACCCCGCCCTCGCCGCCCGCTCGGCCGCCGAACAGCGGGTCATGCTCAGCCGCGACCGGGGCCTGCTGCGCCGCCGCGAACTGTGGGCCGGCGCGTACGTCTACAGCACCCGGCCCGAGGACCAGCTCCGGGACGTCCTGGACCGGTTCCGGCCCGAACTGCGGCCCTGGACCCGGTGCACCGCCTGCAACGGGCTGCTGCGGGAGGCGAGCAAGGACGAGGTGGCGCATCAGCTGGAGGGCGGCACGCAGCGGACGTACGACGTCTTCGCGCAGTGCCTGGACTGCGGGCGCGCGTACTGGAAGGGCGCGCACCACGACCAGCTGGTGGCCATCGTGGAGCGCGCCCTCGCCGAATTCGCGGGCTGACCCCCGGACCGGCCCGAACCGGCCCGAACCGGCCCGGACCGGACCGGCCCAGGGGTCAGCCCGTAGGTCACCTCTTCTTCACGTCGCCCTTTCCGCAGGCCGTCCCGTCCTTGTTCCGGTCCAGGCCGAGCGGGTCGTCGCGGCCGTTGAGCTTCAGCCGGCCGTAGTCGTTCTTCTTCAGCCAGTCGCACCGCGCGGCCGCCGACTTCCTCACCCCGGGCGGGAAGGCGGTCGGCACGCACACGTTGACCGAGCCGTAGTGCCGGTCGCAGCCCGCGATGAAGGCGCTCACCTTCTGCGAGGCGCGCTTCGTGCCGGGCCCGGCGACCTTGCCCGACAGGGAGTCGGCGAAGGAGTGGACGTGCGCGGAGGCGCCGGTCGCGCTCAGCGCCTGCGGGCCTTGCAGGTGCACCCACTTGGCCACCGACGGCACCCCGCCCGCGTCGACCGCGAAGAGCATGTACCAGCCGGGCGGGGCCAGGTTGGGGTTGCTCGTGACGTTCAGGTCGACGGTGTTCCCGTCGTTTGCGTCCACCGACAGCGGCAGGTCCACGAACCGCTGGTTGGGGTCGGAGGAGTGGGTGACGGCGGCCGGGCGGATCAACTCGGCCTTGGCGATGGGCCGGTCGACGGTGATCCGCTGGGTGTCGCCGTAGTTCCACTCGGTGTCGATCACCGAGGTGATGGCCGGCCGCGTGCCCTTGAGCAGGTAGGGCGGCGTGTAGATGGACACGTTGTGGTTCCAGGTGCCGTTGCCCGGGTTGTCGCCGGTGGCCATCACCCGGCCGTCGGGCAGCAGGAACGCGGACGAGTGGTAGCCGCGGGCCTGGGGGTCGGCGGTCACCGGGTCGAAGGTGTCGGTCGCGGGGTCGTAGAGCGAGGACTCGTAGACCGGGTCGGCGCGGTTGTGCAGCGCGCCGCCGGTCTCCAGCACCTTGCCGTCGGGCAGCAGCACGGCGGAGACGTACATCTTGCCCTGGCCGCCGGTCTCGGCGACCTTGCCGGCGCCCAGGTCGACCGTGCCCTGCGGGATCGGCGGGCCGGCGACGTAGGACGGGTCGGCCTGCTTGAGGTCGATGACGTCGGTGAGCCGGTTCGCGTCCGGGTTGGAGTCGATGTTGCCGCCGCCCAGGGTGAGCACCTTCTGGTCCTGCGCGGGCGGCAGCAGCACGCTCGCCGACTGGTCGCGCTGGTCCTTGTTCTGCAGGCCGGGGACCTGCGTGATGGTGTTGGCGGCGTAGTCGTAGATCGCGCTGCCGGTGCCCGGGATGTTGTTGCCGAAGACGTGGCTGCCCGAGTAGAACAGGCGGCCGTCCTGCATGAGGATCATCGACGGGTACAGGCCCCAGTACGACCAGGTCTGGTTGACCTGCCACAGCGGCAGCCACTTCTGCTGCGCGTCGGACCAGTACTCGGCGGTCACCGAACCGGTCGAGTCCTCGCGCAGGCCGCCGAAGGAGATGACGTCGCCGTTGCCGAGTTCGGTCGCCGACGGGTACCAGTGGCCGTCGTTGAGGTCGTTGGTCTTGCTGTAGGTCTCGGTGACCGGGTCGAAGACGTACGAGTCCTTGAAGCCCTCGTAGCCGTGCGAGCCGTCCGCCGCCGGGAACGCCTTGTTGCCGCTCATCACCAGCACCCGGCCGTCCTGCAGCTGGACGTGCCCGGCGCAGAACATGTCCTTCGGCGTGGGGATGATCTTGTAGCTGCCGTCGGCCGGGTTGTAGACCGCCGAGGTGAAGGTGCCCGCGGCGAAGTTCTCCTCGCTGTTGCCGGAGCCCGCGATCAGCAGCACCTTGCCGTTGTTGAGCACGACGGAGTGCATGGAGCGCACCGGGTTCTGCGTCGGCAGCACGTCCCAGCGGCCGTTGGCGCACTCGTCGGCGGTGGCGGTGCAGGTCGCCGGCGGGAGCGTGTCGGGGACCTGCTCCATGGTGTAGTCGTCGGTGGTCGCCGAGCCGGTGCCGTAGACGGACACGCCCCAGGTGATGCGGTCGGTGCCGGCCGGGACCTCGGGCGTGCGGACGGTGGCCCGGGTCCAGGCCGACTGCATCTCCAGCGTCTTGAGATCGGTCCAGTACTGCCAGCCGGCGGTGGTGTCGTGCCGGAAGAGGGTGACGTTGGCGTCGGGCGTGGTCGTCTTGTACCAGAGCCCGAGGTCGTACTGCTTGCCCGCGGTCACCACCGGCGCGCACTCCGCCGACTCGGTGATCAGCGCCTTGCGGTCGCCGTCGGCCCGGCGGGTCAGCGACACCTTCATGGCCGCCGAGCCGCTGTGCGCGTCCGCCGTCGTCTCGAACGTGAAGTCGTTGTCGCCCCAGCCGGACTTCTCCCAGCAGTACGGCATCCCGTCGGTGCCGGCCGTCTCGAAGCCGGGGTTCTTGACCAGGTTGGCGGCCTGGGCGGACTGGGGCGAGGTGAGGAGGAGACCGGCGGTCAGGGCCCCCACCCCGACCAGTGCGGTCCTTCTTCGGCGCTTGTTCACACGGCTCTCCTTGCTGCGGTGCGGCTGCTGTCTTTCCCGGGACCGGCTTTTCCGGGACCGGCTTTTCCGGGACCGGCTTTTCCGGGACCGGCTTTTCCGGGACGCGGTCGGCGCGGGAGGTAGACCAGCGCTTCGGTGCCCATGAAGCGCAGGACGAACGTCGTCACCAGCGCGAGCGCGGTGGCGGGCAGCGCGCCCAGCCCGAACCGGTGGACGAGCACCGCGATCAGCGGGATGCGCAGCACCAGGTCGGCGTTGGCGAGCAGCGCGAACCGGCCGACGCGGTCCCACCCGCCGCGGTGCCGGCGGCGGTCGCGGAACAGCAGGTGCTCGATGAGCAGGAAGTTCCAGGCGACACCGAACTGGTTGGCGAGGATCTCCGCCGGCACGTAGTGCATCCCCGCCCGGTTCAGGGCCCACAGGCCGAGCAGGTTCGGCACGAAGCCGCTCGCGCCGATCAGGCCGAACGCCAGCATCCGGGCGAGAGGTGAGGCGGTGCGCAGGCCGATCAGGTGGCGCAGGAAGCGAAAACCCTCCCGCGCCGTCGACTTGGACTCCCCGGCGAACCGGTCCTGGAAGACGAACGGCACCTCGGTGACCGCACGCGGACGGCTGCGGACCGCCAGCTCGAGGAGGATCTTGTAGCCGAGGGGCTTGAGGGCGCCCGCGGCGATGTCGCCGCGCCGGATGGCGAAGAAACCGCTCATCGGGTCGCTGATGCCGCGCAGCCTGCGCGGGAAGAGCGCCTTGGTCAGCCAGGTGGCGCCGCGCGAGACGGCCACCCGGTAGCCGTCGGCGAGCCCGGCCCGGCTGCCGCCCTCGAGGTAGCGGGAGGCGACCACCAGGCCGGCGTTCGCCCGTTCGCCGGTGGCCACCAGCTCCGGCACCAGGGACGGCGGGTGCTGGCAGTCGCCGTCCATGACGACGATCCAGTCCGACCCGGCCGCCCTCATGCCCTCGACGACCGCGCCGCCGAGCCCGCCGACCGGTTCCTCGCGGTGCAGGACGGTCACCGGGAACGGGCAGTCCTCGGCCGCCTCGCGGATGACCTGCGGGGTGTCGTCGGTGGAGTCGTCGACGAAGACGACCTCGCAGGGCAGCCGGGACGGCACCGACTCGGTGATCTGGTGCAGCAGCCGGCGGACGTTCGCCGACTCGTTGAACGTCGGTACGACGATGGTGACGGCGCCGGGTTCGGGGACCTCGACGGCCCGCGCGGCGGGGTCGTGCAGTTCTCCGGGGGCGGTGTACTCGTGGGTCATCGGACGCCTCCGGAGGTCGTCCGGATCTGCCGGATCTCGATGCGGTCGGGCCCGGTGCCGAAGGTGGCGACCGGCGTCGAGTGCTCGATGGCGGCCTTGACGTTGGGCAGGTCGACCGCGTCGCGCCGCACGGTCGGGGAGGCGACGACGTAGTCGAGGTCCCGCCAGCCGCGCGGCATCGTCTTCGTCACGGCCGGGTCGAGGTCGGCCTTGTAGAACCAGATGACGCCGAGCCCGGGCCGGTAGCCCTGGTGCACGAGGTCCAGCCAGAGGGCGTCGTCGACGAGGACGCGGGTGTCCTGCGGGTCCTCGACCTCGGTGGCCAGCCAGTGCGAGGCGGCCCGGTAGGGGGCGTTGGCGTCGGTGGTGACGGCGGTGCGGTCGCCGTCGTACCAGCGCGGTACGACGTAGGAGCCGGCGGCGACGGCGAGGACGGCGGCGAGCGCGTACCGGCCGCCGGTGACGTACCGGCTCTCACCCGCCGAACGGCGCCTGCGCAGCACGGCGTGGGCGACGGAGGCGGCGCCTCCGGCGAGCACCAGGGCGAAGAAGGGCAGGGCCTGGATGACGTACATCGCGGGCAGGTAGCCGGTCGGGCGCATGGCGACCAGCGCCAGGATCGCCACCGCGAGCGACGGTCCGGCCAGCGCCCGGGCGGTGACCGACCACCGCCAGGTGACCAGGAGCAGCAGGGCTCCCGCGAGGCCGCCGACGATCAGCACGCGGTCGTAGTACAGCCACGACCGCAGCACCCCGTGCGAATCGGAGCCCGCGTCCAGGATGAAGCCCGAACCGGGCCTGGTCATCTGGTACTTGAGGCCTTCGAGCAGCGAGACGTGCCCGTCGCCGGGGATCAGCTCGCCCTTGAGGAGGGCGAAGAGGGGGTAGGAGAAGCCGATCAGCGCGCAGGCCGTGACGGCGCCGGTGACGGCGAACTTGCGGGTGTCGCGGTGGCTGTGCCGCCACATGGTCAGCAGCAGGGCCGGCAGGACGACGAGCATCGTCTCCTTGGTGAGGACGGCCGTGGCGGCCGCCAGTCCCGCGCCGAAGTGGTGCCACAGGTGGCGGCTCGGGGAGGCGGCGAGGGCGAACGCCAGCAGCGTCCACATCACCGCGATGTTGTCGAGGAAGATCTCCCGCTGCAGGACCACCGACAGCGGCGAGAGCCCGAACAGCGCCATCGCCAGCCCGGCGGCCCAGCGCGGCAGCGACAGGCGGCGGGCGACGACGTAGACGAGGACGGCGCTGACCGCGCTGATCACCAGCATCGCGCCGCGCATGCCGGCCACGGTCATCGCGCCGGGGCTGACCAGCGACGGGATCCAGGTCAGCAGGGCGATCTGGATCCAGCCCAGCGGCGGGTGGTCGTACCAGTAGGTGTAGTGGGCGAGCCCCCGGCCCTGCTGGACCGCCCAGGCCTGGGCGAGGTAGGTGCCCTCGTCGTCGCTGAGGGTCGGGTAGGCGGCGATGTTCCAGCCCTGCACGACGAGGATCGCCACGAGCATGCCGCACAACAGGAGGTCGGGCCGGGAGGAGCGCAGCCGCTGCGGCGGGCTCGTCCGGCCGGCCGAACCGGTTTCCGGCGCAGGCCGGCGCTGCGCGGCGACCTGGACCGCGGTCACCGCGGGGAGGGTGGAGGTCACGCGGGGACGTCCTCTCGGAGGTCGCGGTTCACTTCGGCTTCGGCGAGATGCGCGCCGACATGGGTCGTCAGCTCCCAGTCGCTGCGGCCGCGTTGCTCACGCCAGACGGCGCGGATCGCGGCCCCGGCGAGGAGGACCTGGTAGAACGGGGCGCCCACGACGAGCTTGAGGTAGTGGACGAAGCGGACGCGCAGCTCGTACTGCCTGCCGAAGTCGTGCAGTCCGACGACCTCGAAGACGAACGTGACCGCCGCGGTGACCAGGGGCAGGAAGGTGAGGAGGGCGATCCCGACGGGCACGTCGAGGAACAGCGCGACGGCCGCGTTGAGCGGGATGACGACGCCGGAGAACGCCTGCAGGAACGGCGTCATGAGCGTGTACCGGGCGAGCAGCCGCTGCCCGAAGCCGGGGAGCTGCTTCCAGTCCTTCTTCCGGTACACCTGGAGGAAGCCCTGGTTCCAGCGGGTGCGCTGCTTCAGCAGCGACATCAGGGTGCCCGGGGTCTCCTCCCGGGTGACCATGTCGGAGTCGTAGGCGACGACGACCTTCTTGCCGACGCTGGACAGGCGCACGCCCAGGTCGCAGTCCTCGGCGAGGCAGCCGGGGTCCCAGCCGCCGGCCTCCCGGAGCACGCCGGTCCGCACGAAGACGGTGTTGCCGCCGAGCGGGATGAACCCCTTCTGGGCGTGCAGGTGGAGGCGGGAGCGGAACCAGAAGAAGTACTCCAGGCAGTTGCGCAGGCTGTACCAGCTGGAGTGGAAGTTGATCAGCTGGACGCCGCCCTGGACGACGTCCGCCCCGGTGGTGCGGAAGGCGTGGTCGACGTGCGCGAGCAGCTCCGGATGGACCTGGTCCTCGGCGTCGAAGACCCCGACGACGTCGCCGTGGCAGTGCGGCAGCGCCGTGTTCATGGCCTTCGGCTTGTTCTTCTTCTCGTGGGTGTCCACGACGACCCGCACGCGCGGGTCGCGCCCGGCCGCCCGCTCGGCGACGGCCGTGGTCTCCGGATCGTCGTGCCCGACGATCACGATGATCTCGAAGTCGGTGTGTGCGGACTCCAGCAGCCGCTGGATGGTGTGGTCCAGCACGGCCTGCTCGTGCCGCGCCGGGAGCAGCAGCGAGAAGGAGACGTGCTCGTCCCCGTCGGGTCTGCTGAACCGGGTGGCGGCGAGCACCTCGGGCGTGCGCCACGCGTGCATCTGCCACCACAGGGTGAACGCCGCCATCCAGAACAGGGTCAGCGAAACGGCAGCGATGAGTAACGACGTCAGCAAAAGGTTCCTCCAGATCCCCGAACCCCCCAACAAAGCGATTTGTCCCTCTCGCACCACTGTGCAGAGATTAGGGGGGTGAAGGGCGCAGGGCCTTTCAGTGAAGAGCGCGTTTCGCAACAACAGGCCCCAGAGTGAACAATTCGAACGTCTGTTGCGTCTCGGTGCCGCGTTCTGGGCCGTTTCAGCTGTTCAGCGCGGTGCGCAGCCGCTCCGGGTCGGTCGTCGGGGCGTCGCAGGTGAAGTTGCGGCAGACGTAGGCGGCGGCCCCTCCGTCGATCAGCGGGCGCCCTTCGAGCAGCGGGAACTCGTCACCGTCCACCGCCCCGACCGCGACGACCGCGCCCGGGGCGGTGCCCAGGAGCGCCGTACGGTGCAGGGTCCGCGTCGCCTCGTCGTCCAGGGACGGACCGACGACCGCGACCTCGCGCGGCCCGTCCAGCCACGCCTCGGCGACGGCCAGCCCCCAGCCGATGAACCGGGGCACCCGCGGCCCCAGCGCCTTCACCACCCCCAACGCCCGCTCCGCGGCGGTCCGGTGAGGCTCGGACCCGGTGTGGGCGGCATAGCTCAGCAGGGCGCCCGCGGCCGCGCTCCAGCCGGACGGCGTGGCGTTGTCGGTCGGGTCCTGCGGCCGGCGGATCAGCTTCTCCGCGTCGTCCGCGGTGTCGTACAGCGCGCCCGAGCAGGCGTCCACGAAGCGGGCGAGGACGTGGTCGAGCAGCAGCCCGGCGAATTCCAGCCACACGCCCTCGCCGGTCACGGACGCGAGCGCGAGGAAGCCCTCGGCGACGTCGGCGTAGTCCTCCAGAACCCCCGCGTTGGCGCCGGCCCGCCCGTCCTTGCTGGTGCGGGTGAGCCGGGCGTGCTCGTCCAGGTGCAGCCGTACGAGGAGATCGGCGGCGCCGGCCGCGGCCTCGACCAGGTCCGGACGGTCGAAGCAGGCGCCGGTCTCGGCGAGCGCGGCGATGGCCAGACCGTTCCAGGCGGCGACGACCTTGTCGTCCCGGCCCGGGGCGGGCCGCCCGGCACGCGCGGCGAACAGCCGGCCGCGGACCGACTCCACCCTCTCCGCGTCGAACACGCCCTCCTGCTGCGGCAGTCGCAGCACCGAACGGCCGTGCTCGAAGGTGCCCTCCTCGGTCACCCCGAAGTACCGGGCGGCGAGTTCGGCGTCGTCGTCGCCGAGCACCTCCCGCAACTGCGCCGGATCCCACACGTAGTACGCGCCCTCGACGTGCCGGCCGCTGCCGTCGTCGCTGTCCGCGTCCAGCGCGGAGGCGAACCCGCCCTCGGCGGTGCGCAGTTCGCGCACCATGAAGTCGGCCGTCTCCAGGGCGACCCGGCGGGCCGTCTCCGAGCCGGTGGCGCGCCACAGGTGGGTGTAGACCCGGCACAGCAGCGCGTTGTCGTACAGCATCTTCTCGAAGTGCGGGACCACCCAGCCGCGGTCCACGGCGTAACGCGCGAAGCCGCCCCCGAGCTGGTCGTAGATCCCGCCGCGCGCCATCCGCTCGCAGGTGTCCTGGGCCATCTGCAGGGCGCCCTCGGCACCGGTGCGGGCGTGGTGGCGCAGCAGGAACTCCAGCACCATGGACGGCGGGAACTTCGGCGCACCGCCGAACCCGCCGCGCTGCGCGTCGTACTCCCGGGTCAGGCCGAGCAGCGCCTGGGCGATCTCCGCCTCGCCGGGCGCCTGCGTGCCGCCGAAGCCGATCTCCCGGCCGGCCAGGTCGCGCACGATCTTCCCGGCGACCTCCGCCACCTCCCCCGGCCGGTCCGCCCAGGCGGCCCGTACCCCCTCCAACACCTGCCGGAACGACGGCGTGCCGTGGCGGGGCTCGGGCGGAAAGTAGGTGCCGGAGTAGAAGGGCTCGGCATCCGGCGTGAGAAACACCGTCATGGGCCAGCCCCCCTGCCCGGTGGCGGCCTGCACGGCCTCCATGTAGACGGCGTCCACATCGGGCCGCTCCTCACGGTCCACCTTGACGCTGACGAAGTGCTCGTTCAGGAACTCGGCGGTGGCCTGGTCCTCGAACGACTCGTGAGCCATGACATGGCACCAGTGGCAACTCGAATAGCCGACGCTGAGCAGCACCGGTCTGCCGGTCCTGCGGGCCTCCGCGAAGGCCTCCTCCGACCAGGGCCACCAGTCGACGGGGTTGTCGGCGTGCTGAAGCAGGTACGGGGACGTCTCATGGGCCAGTCGGTTCACCGTTCCACTCTCCCACGGGCTCGGGCGCCGCGTGGAAGCGTCCCCGGCGCGGCGCTCCCTGCTGCGAGCGCCCTCCGGTGAGCTCCCTCCTATGAGCTCCCTCCTGTGAGTGATCGCCGCCCTCTCGCGCTGTCGCGCGGCCCGAAGGACACTCGTAGGCAAAGGAGTTGCCGCCGGAGGGGGACGTGGCATGCGGGAGAGTCATCGGGCGGAGGCCGAGCGGCTGCTGGCCCGGGCCGTGGAGGAGGAGGTGCGGCGGTCGGGCGGCCGGGTCGACGGGGGTGTGCTGCTGTCGCGGGCGCGCGGGGCGCTGGACGCGATGGCGCAGACGGCCGCCGAGGAGTACGAGACGTACACCCGCGCGCTGGACGAGGCCGAGGCCGGCCGGCTCACCTTCGCACAGAGATACGCCAGAGAGGCTTCGGGGACCCCGCTGCTGGTGGCCGCCGTCGCCGCGCTGGCCGCCTGCGCGGCCGACCTGGCCCTCGGCACCGGCACGGGGACGGCCCTCGGCGCGGGCGCCACCGTGGGCGTGGCGGGCGCGGCGGCGACGGTCGTGAAGGTGGCCGGTTCCCATCTGCCCGCCGCGCACCACCGCGCCGGCGCCGTGAGTCAGCCGGGCGGGCCGGAGCAGCTGCGGCTGCAGTGGCTGACCGCGCTGGAGGTGCGCGGCATCCGTCCCTTCCTCGACCAGCAGCGCGTGCGCGCCGCCTCCACGGGCCCGAAGAAGGCGGGTCCGCAGCTGCGGGGCGCGGACAAGAGCGCGGCGGCCCGCGGCCGCAGCGTGCTGGCCCAGTCCTTCGGCCAGCTCCCGGAGGCGGTCGGCCCGTTCGCCGGGCGCCGGCCGGAGACGGCGCGGATCCGGCAGTGGGTGCAGGCCTCGCGGGCGAGTACCGAGACCCGGCCGACGGTCGTGGTGCTGTACGGCGAGCCCGGCAGCGGCCGTACGACGCTCGCGGTGCGTGCCGCGCACGATCTGAAGGACTACTTCCGCGGCGCGTGCGTGGTGGACCTGCGCGGCGGCAGCCCCGAGGAGCCGCCGCTGCCGAGCCGCGACGCGCTGCTGCACCTGCTCAACCGGCTCGGCGCGCCCCGCGAGCAGTTGCTGTTCCGCGAGCGTTCCTCGCCCGACCAGCAGGTCAAGCGGCTGAGCGAGCTGTTTCAGCAGCATCTGACGGGCGTGCCGGTCACCGTCGTCCTGGACGACGCCGCCGACCCCGAGCAGGTCGGCCTGCTCGTTCCCGAGCGCTCCGACAGCCTGGTCCTGGTCACCGCCCGGCACCCGCTGGACCTGCCCGCCGGTCTCCACGCCCGGGTGCACCAGCTGCCGGTGCGGGCGCTGGACGCGGCCGGCGCCGAGGAGCTGCTGGGCGCGGCGGCGCAGGACAGCTCCGGGCCGTACGACGCCGAGTCCGCCGACCGGATCCGGGAGTTGTGCGGCGGGCTGCCGCTGGCGCTGCGCGTCGCGGGCTCGACGCTGGGCCCGCGCTCACCGCGCCGGCTCGCGGCGGACCTGGGGGCGTACGGTCCGGTCGCGCCGGTCGAGCGGGTGCTGTGGCTGAGTTACACCGACCAGTCCGAGCCGGCGCGCCGTCTGCTGCGCCGGCTCGCCCTGGCGGGCCGCGCCTCGCTGGGCGCGGCCGCGGCGGCCGCCCTGCTCGCGACGGACGAGGCGGAGGCGACCCGTCATCTGACCGCGCTCTCCCGCGCGGGCCTGATCGACCACGTGCGCGGCAACCGCTACCGCCTGCACGACCTGGTGCGCGCCTTCGCGCAGGCCCGTCTCATGGACGAGGAGGACCCGGCCGAGCGTACGGCGGCCCAGGAGCGCCTGATCGTGAACTACGCCGAGCTCGCGGACTCGGTGCTGCGTCTGGTCGACGGCAACATGTCGACCCGCTCCGACCGTTTCAGCCCGCACGGCTTCACGTCCCTGGACGAGGCGCTGCGCTGGCTGGACGACGAGTCGAGCTTCATCACCGCCACCCTGCGGCACACGGAGGGCGTGGACCAGGGGGCGGTGCTGAACCTGCTCGGGGCGCTGTGCGACTACTGCCTGCTGCGCGGCGACCTGTACCGCCTGGGCGAGATCAGCGAGCTGGCGCAGGAGGTGGACCAGGGCCTGCTGGTCCGCTCGGTGCAGTGGCGCACCGGCATCGCGGCCCGCCAGCTGGGCGAGCTGGACAAGGCGCGCACGACGCTGGCGTCGGTGGTCGACCTGTACCGGGACGCCCACCACGACGCGGGTGCCGCCCGCGCCCTGTGCTCGCTCGGCATCACGTTCCACCATCAGGGCAACCTCACCGAGGCCGCGGCGAAGCTGCGCGAGGCGCTGGAGCTGCAGGCGCCGCCCGAGCTGGCGACGGACCGGGCGTGGACGATGCACGCGCTGGCTGCGGTCGAGCGCGACCGCGGCCGGCTGGCGGAGGCGCTGGAGCTGCTCACCGAGTCCCTGGTCCTGCACGGCGCGGGCGAGTCCGTGCACGGCGAGGCGTGGGCGCACTTCCAGCTCGGCCAGCTCTCCCTGCGCCGGGGCGACGTGCCGCGCGCGGAGTCGGAGCTGCGCGCGGCCCTCGACCGGTACGGCCGCACCCGCGACGCCCGCGGCGAGGCCTGGGCGATGACCCAGCTGGCCCGCGCCCGGCTGGTGGCCGGCGACCCGTCCCCCGCGGTGGACGGGCTGCGCGGGGCGGCGGCCCGCCACCGGGAGAACGAGGACGCGCGCGGCGAGGCGTGGACGGTGTACTACCTGGGCCAGGCGCTGGAGGAGACGGGGAACCTGGACCTGGCCGTGCGCGAGCTGGAACGCTCGCGCACGATGTTCTCGCGGATGCGGGACGTGTACGGGCTGGCCTGCGCCCGGCACCACTCGGCGCGGGTGACCCGTGATCTGCGCGCGGCGCAGACGGGGTCGTTGCGCAACTCTGGTTTCGCCCGCCAGCTCCTGGTGGACGCGCGGGCCGACTTCCAGCGCATCGGGGTGGCGCACGGTGAGGCGTGGACGTGTCTGGAGCTGGCGGTGGTGGACGCGGGCAACGCGCGGACGCAGCAGGCGCTGGGCCTGTGCGACGAGGCGGCCGGGCTGTTCGCCTCGTACGGTGACCGGCGCGGGGAGGACTGGGCCCGCTTCCTGCGCTGCACGCTGCTTCCGTACGCGGCCCCGGGCGGGGTGGATGTCGGAGCGGCGGTCGCGCAGGAGGAGCTCGCCGAGCTGTCCCGCACGCGCCACCGGCTGCGCGACGAGAAGCTCGACGAGTACGTCGACGCCTACCGGCTCCTGCTGGAGCGGGGCGTGAACCTGGACGCGGGCTGGCAGGCGTGGCGGCTGGGCATGGTGCCGAGCCGCCACGCACGGGAGGTGATGGGGGTGGCGGTACCCCCCGCACACTGACCAGCGGCGACCCCGGGACCGGCGAACCAGCGCGCCGGTCCGACGCCGGGCCCGTCGCCGCCGGGCCGGGGGACCAGCGGGCCGGTGGACCGGCAGGCCCGTCCGCCCCTGGCGTGGCGCACTCCGGGCTCGTCCACCCGCGAGTCGGGCGGGCCGCCGGGCGCGTCCGCACCCGGGGCCGATGGGCCGACGGGCCCCTCCGCTCGCGGGCCAGGCTGGCCGCCGGGCCCCTCCGTCCTCGTGGACGGGTGGGCCGGGCCTGCCCGCGCCGGGGCCGTCAGCTCCGGTGTGCCTTCCGGTCGTCGGCGGCGGTGGTGTCCGCCTCGGCGTCCGGGTCGGCCGGCTCCTTGAACTTCACCTTGCCCATGTGGCGGTTCATGGACTTCATCAGTCCCCACACCGCCAGCGCCATCGCCGCGAAGACGATGAAGCCGAGGACGCCGGGGGTGACCTTGTTCTCGTCCACCTCCTTGGCGAGGGGGACGAGGTGCGTCATTGCCAGGCTCACGCTTGCGCTCATATCAGGCATTGTCGCGGATGCCCGCGAACAGGTCGTCCTCGGGGAGGGAGGTGTCGACGAGCGACTTCGCCAGCTCGTACTCCTCCGTCGGCCAGACCTCCTTCTGGAGCTCCATCGGCACCCGGAACCAGCCGCCGTCGGGGTCGATCTGCGTGGCGTGCGCGATCAGGGCCTTGTCGCGGATCTCGAAGAAGTCGGCGCACGGGATGTGCGTGGTCAGCGTGCGCTCCTTGCGCTCGAACTCCTTCCAGCGCTTGAGCCACTCCCCGTAGGGCGACTCCAGGCCGCGGTCGAGCATCGCGTTGTGCAGCGCCTCGGTGCGGGGGCGGTTGAAGCCCTGGTTGTAGTAGAGCTTCAGCGGCTGGTAGGCCTCGCCGTACTCCGCCTCCGGGTACTTCTCACGGTCCGCCGCGCCCTCGAACGCCACCATCGAGATCTTGTGGGTCATGATGTGGTCGGGGTGCGGGTAGCCGCCGTTCTCGTCATAGGTGGTGACGACCTGGGGGCGGAAGGCGCGGATCTTCTTCACCAGCTCGCCGGCCGCCTTGTCGACGTCCTCCAGGGCGAAGCAGCCCTCCGGCAGCGGCGGCAGCGGGTCGCCCTCGGGCAGGCCGGAGTCGACGAAGCCGAGCCATTCCTGCCGCACGCCGAGGATCTCCCGGGCCTCGTCCATCTCCTTCCTGCGCACCTCGTGGATGTTCTCCTCGACGTACTTGTCGCCCTGGAGCTTCGGATTGAGGATGGAGCCGCGTTCCCCGCCCGTGCAGGTCACCACCAGCACGTCCACCCCCTCGGACACGTACTTCGCCATGGTGGCCGCGCCCTTGCTCGACTCGTCGTCGGGGTGGGCGTGGACGGCCATCAGTCGCAGTTGGTCAGTCAAGACTCAATCCTCGGTAAGTCGGCGCCCGGTGGGGCGCGGTCCAACGGTGCCGTCCCTGAGGGACGTCGTAGAGGGGCGGCGGTCGGGTGGCGTGCGGAGGCTTCTATAGTGACCGAATCGGGGGGCGGATAATTCCGGGGTACGGCTTCGGGAGCCCCTTTCGGGACATGAGTCCCGACCCTGCCGAGAGGACGATCATGAGTACGGCGAGCACGCGACTGCCGGAGGGCCGCTACGGCCGTTCCTCGGACGAGCGCGCCGACCGGAAGCTCAAGATCGCCGGTGTGGTGTTCGGTGCCCTGCTGCTCGCGCTGATCGGCTACTTCGCCTATCACTACGTCGGCCAGACCAAGATCAGCGCCGAGGTGATCACCTTCGACACCCGGCAGAACGCGGTGAAGGTGCACCTGGAGGTCCGCAAGGACGCCGACGCGAGCGGCTACTGCACCCTCAGGTCGCAGTCCGCGGACGGCGCCGAGGTGGGCCGGGCCGACTTCCGCTTCGACGGGCACGCCACGCGGATCGACAAGGTCGTCACGCTGCGTACGACGTCCCGGGGCGCGACGGCCGAGCTGCTCGGCTGTCACACCGACTGAAACCACCCGGCCTCTCACCGAATACCGGCGGGCTGACCTGCACCGACCTGATTCTGGTGGCTTATGTCCTCCCCCTTCGGTCCGTGAATTGTTAGGCTCGTGGTTTCGCCCATCTGTGAAGGAACATTCTTCTGGGTAGGGCGATGCTTTGTCTTCCCAGTACCTACGAGGAGCACCTGTGACCCAGACCAGCGAGAACGTCACCTGGCTGACTCAGGAGGCGTACAACAAGCTCAAGGACGAGCTTGAGTACCTTACTGGTCCCGCGCGCACGGAGATCGCCGCCAAGATCGCAGCCGCGCGCGAAGAGGGCGACCTGCGTGAGAACGGCGGGTACCACGCGGCCAAGGAGGAGCAGGGCAAGCAGGAGCTCCGTGTGCGCCAGCTGACCCAGCTCCTGGAGAACGCCAAGGTCGGCGAGGCCCCGGCCTCGGCGGACGGCGCCGTCGCGCCGGGCATGGTCGTGACGATCGCCTTCGACGGCGACGAGGACGACACGCTGACCTTCCTGCTCGCTTCCCGTGAGTACGCCAGCTCGGACATCGAGACCTACTCGCCGCAGTCCCCGCTGGGCTCCGGTGTGATCGGCCACAAGGTCGGCGAGGACGCGGAGTACGAGCTGCCCAACGGCAAGAAGGCCTCGGTGACGATCCTGAAGGCCGAGCCCTACAACGGCTGACCCGGCTCCACCTGTGCTGTGACGGCCCCCGGCGTCGCGCTGACCGCGCTGACGCCGGGGGCTTCTGTCATGCCGTGGCCGACCGGTACTTGCGCACCGCGAGCGTGCGGAAGACCAGGATGATCACGACCGACCAGATCAGCGAGGCCAGCGCGGGGTGCTGCATGGGCCACGCGTCGGGCGTCTTGAAGCCCGGCGGGAGGTTGCCGAACAGTTCACGGCACGCCTGCACGGTGGCGCTGAACGGGTTCCATTCCGCGATGTGCCGCAGGAAGGTCGGCATCTGGTTGGCGTCCACGAACGCGTTCGATATGAACGTGAGCGGGAACAGCCAGATCAGACCGCCCGAGGTCGCCGCTTCGGGAGTGCGCACGGACAGGCCGATCAGCGCGCCGATCCACGAGAACGCGTACCCGAGCAGCAGGAGCAGCCCGAAGCCGGCGAGCACCTTGCCGAAGTTCTCGTGGGTGCGCCAGCCGACGAGCAGGGCGACGACCGCGAGGACGACGAGGGTCAGCGCCGTCTGTACCGAGTCCGCGATGGTGCGGCCGGTGAGCACGGCGCCCCGGGTCATGGGCAGGGAGCGGAAGCGGTCGATGAGGCCCTTGTGCATGTCGTCGGCGATGCCCGCGCCGGCGCCCGCGGTGGCGAAGGTGACGGTCTGGGCGAAGATGCCGGCCATCAGGAACTCGCGGTAGGCCTGGGTGGAGGTGGACGAGCCGACCTGGATCGAGCCGCCGAACACGTAGGTGAACAGCACCACGAACATGATGGGCTGGACCAGGCCGAAGATGACCATCTCGGGAATCCGGCTCATGCGGATCAGGTTCCGGCGGGTGATCACCAGGGAATCGCTCACGGCGCTCACTTGGCGGCCTCCTTCTTGGGTCGGCGGTCCTTGGCCGCGGCGTCGGCCGTCTCGCCGTTCCCCACGTCCTTGGTCTCGGCCACGTGGCCGGTGAGGGAGAGGAAGACATCGTCCAGGGTGGGGCGGCGCAGGCCGATGTCGTCTATCTCGATGCCGAGGACGTCCAGCTCGCGGATGACCTCGGCCAGCAGCTTGGCGCCGCCGACGACGGGCACGGTGAGCTTGCGGGTGTGCTCCTCGACGGTGACCTCGCCCTTGCCGAATCCGCCCAGGACCGTACGGGCGGAGGGGATGCGCTCGCGCTCGTGCACCACGACCTCGACGCGCTCACCGCCGGTGCGTGCCTTGAGCTGGTCGGAGGTACCGCGGGCGATGACGCGGCCGTGGTCGACGACCGCTATGTCGTGCGCGAGCTGATCGGCCTCTTCCAGGTACTGGGTGGTCAGCAGCAGGGTCGTGCCGCCGGAGACGAGCTGCTTGATGACGTCCCACAGCAACTGGCGGTTGCGCGGGTCCAGACCGGTCGTGGGCTCGTCCATGAACATCACGGGCGGTGAGACGACCAGGGCGGCCGCGAGGTCGAGCCGGCGGCGCATGCCTCCGGAGTAGGTCTTCGCGGGGCGGTCGGCGGCGTCCGCGAGGTCGAACTGGTCGAGCAGTTCGGCGGCCCTGGCCTTCGCGGCCCTGGCGTTCATCTGGTAGAGCCGGCCGACCATCTGGAGGTTCTCCCGGCCGGTCAGGTACTCGTCGACGGCGGCGAACTGGCCGGACAGGCCGATCGAGCGCCGCACCTCGTTCGGGTGCTTGAGCACGTCGAGGCCGGCGACGACCGCCCTGCCGCTGTCGGGGCGCAGCAGCGTGGTCAGGCAGCGGACGGCGGTCGTCTTGCCCGCGCCGTTGGGCCCGAGCAGGCCCAGGACGGTGCCCTCGGGGACATCGAGGTCGACGCCGTCCAGTGCTCTTACGTCGCCGAAGGTCTTCTTCAGACCTTCGGCATAGATGGCGCCTGGCATAACAGTCTCCACGTCGTCGGGGATTCTTCGGAAAGCGTAGGTTCGTGCTTTTTGCTCCGCCCGGCGGGCGGTGAGGGCGGCGATGGCACGAGACACACCGTAACGCGATGTATCGCGTCTCTCAAACGCATTTACCCGAACGAGCGACGAAGACGCCTCTGAGCTGGGCCTTCAGCCCCGGAACCGGGTTCACCCCGAGCCGGGTTCGCCCCGAGCCGGGCCGCCGCGTGCCCGGCGGCTCACTCGATGACCGTGTAACCCGCCTCGCGCAGCGCCCTGCCGACCTCGGCGCAGTGCTCCGGCCCCTTCGTCTCCAGGTGCAGCTCGACCTCCGCCTCCGTGAGCCCGAGCCGTGGGTCGGTCCGGATATGGCTCACGTCGAGCACGTTAGCGTCCACCACTGACAACGCCCCGAGAAGCGTCGCGAGCGCGCCCGGCCGGTCCGTCAGGCGCAGCCGAACCGCCAGGTAGCGGCCCTGCGCGGCCATACCGTGCCGCAGCACGCGCTGCATGAGCAGCGGGTCGACGTTGCCGCCGGACAGCACCGCCACGACCGGCGGCTCGAAGGTCCTCGGAGCGCTCAGCAGCGCCGCGACCGGGCTCGCCCCGGCCGGTTCGACGACCAGCTTGGCCCGCTCCAGGCACAGCAGCAGCGCGGTGGACAGCTCGTCCTCGCTGACCGTGCGGACCTCGTCCACCAGGTCGCGGACGATCCCGAACGGCACGTCGCCGGGCCGCCCGACCCTGATGCCGTCGGCCATGGTGACCGGGTTGTCGATCGACACCGGCCGGCCGGACGCGAGCGAGGGCGGGTAGGCCGCCGCGCCCTCCGCCTGCACGCCGACGATCCGCACATCCGGCCTGAGCGCCTTCACCGCGACCGCTATGCCGGCCACGAGGCCTCCCCCGCCGATGCCGACGACGATCGTGCGCACCTCCGGGCACTGCTCCAGGATCTCCAGGCCCACGGTGCCCTGCCCCGCGATGATGTCGGGGTGGTCGAAGGGGTGGATGAACACCGCCCCCGTCTCGGCCGCGTACGCCTGCGCGGCCGCCAGCGTCTCGTCGACCACCTGCCCGTGCAGCCGCACCTCGGCGCCGTACTCCCGGGTCGCGCTGATCTTCGGTAGCGGGGCGCCCTTCGGCATGAACACCGTCGCGCGCACCCCGAGCAGCGACGACGCCAGGGCGACCCCCTGCGCGTGGTTGCCCGCGCTCGCGGCGACCACCCCGGCGGCCCGCTCCTCGGGCAGCAGCCCGGCGATGCGGACGTAGGCGCCCCGCAGCTTGAAGGACCCCGTCCGCTGGAGGTTCTCGCACTTGAGGTGGACCGGCCCGCCCACCAGCTGGGACAGGTGCCTGCTGCCTTCCATCGCCGTCACCCGCGCGACGCCCGAGAGCATCTTCTGTGCGCCGCGCACGTCGTCGAGGGTCACGGGACGATAGGAGTCAGCCGTGCTGTAGCTCATGACTCAAGCATCGCAGTTCACGGGCGGGCGGCACCGCAATGACCACGCTCCGAGACTGGTTTGCGCAGCGCCGGTACGGCCCACGCCCCGGCCGCGTACTCTGTCCCCCATTCCAGCACCCCCTTCATGAAGTGAGCCCCCGGCCATGCCCACAACACCTGAAATGTCGATGGACATGACGACCGCCGGTGACACCGGTCTCCTCGAAACGCTGCAGCACGAGGTGGCGGTCTTCGCCCGCCGCGCCGAACAGACCCGGCTCGGCGGAGTCGGGCAGGTGCGCAACTCCATGGACCGCGCCGCCTACCTGCTGCTCAACCGCCTCGACAAGGAAGGCCCGATGGGCGTCAAGGCGCTCGCCGCGAGCATGGGCATCGACTCCTCGACGGTCACCCGGCAGGTGGCACCGCTCGTCGACACCGGCCTCGTCAAGCGGACCTCGCACCCCGACGACGGGCGGGCCGTGGTCCTCCAACTGTCCCCGCGCGGGCAGTCCCGGCTGGCGGAAGTCCGCTCCTCCCGGCGGCAGTTGATGGCCGAGCTGACCCAGGACTGGGCGCCGGAGGAACGCGAGACGTTCTGCGCGCTCCTCACCCGCTTCAACGGCGCGCTGTCCGCCCGGATGGCGACCCAGGGGGTGTCCGGCCCGGAGGCCCCGCCGGAGTCGTAGACCGGCCGGAAGTGCCCCCTCCGCCGCTGGCCCGGACTCCACGCACGCGTGTCGGTGCCGTACGCCGGCGCGCGGCGGAATTCACAGGTGCGCGGGGGTGCACGAGGGCGTACGGCGCCGCCGAGGCGGGCGGCGCGGCGGAGTTCCGCCGCTCGACCGGCGTACCCGAGTGCGCCTTGCTCTTGACCGAAAGGCCACGCCTGGCCTCATATGAGACCGGGCCCCCGTCGCACGCGGTTCCGCCGGGCCGTGGCGGCCGGACCCGGGTCCCTCAGGGCGTTCGGGCGGGAGGAGCGGTGCGACGACGGCATGCGTCGCGGGGCGAGCGCCGAGAGCGGGAGTTCGAGGCGTTCGTCGCGGGTGCGGCAGGGCGACTGCTGCACGCCGCCACGCTGCTCACCGCGGAGGCGCCGGACGACAACCCGCGCGCGCGGCGACTGCTGACCCATGCCCTCGCGCACACGTACGCGTGCTGGGACCGGCTGCGCGGCGAGGACCCGTACGACCGCGCCCGCCAGTACCTGGCCACCCGCTTCGCCCGCGCGGCCTGGCACCAGTACGGGGCGCTGGGCCGGGGCCGCCCGGCCCCGGGCAGCGCGCTGGCCCTGCTCGCACCGCAGGAGCGCTTGATCATCGTCCTCAGGCTGTACGAGGGGGTCGGCGAGGAACAGACGGCGGCACTGCTCGGCCTGCCGGTGGAACGCGTGCGGACGATCTGCGACCGGGCGACGGCGACCCTGCTGCATCCGCCGCGCCGGCCGGCCGCCCCGGCGGTGCGGGGCGGCGCGAAGGCGGTGCCGTCATGAGGGACGCCGACAGGGGGTGGCGGGAATGAACCGGGCCCAGCGGGAGGCCACCGCACGGCAGATCATGGAACGGGTGCCACCGCCCGTCCCGCCTGACCTGCACGCGGAGGTCGTGCGCCGCGGCTCGCGCCTGCTGCGCCGCAAGGCCGCCGCCCGCCGTCTGCTGTACCTGCTGCTGCTCGCCGCGAGCGTGGCGTTCCTGGTGTGGGCGATGACCGCGCGCCCGTGGGTGGAGCCGCCCTCGCAGACGACCCCACCGCTCACCGACTGGTGATCCCCGCGCCCGCCGGGCCCGGCGTGGCCTAGGCGAGCGCCTGCTGCAGGTCCTCCAGGAGGTCGTCGACGTTCTCGATGCCGACGGACAGGCGCACCAGATCGCCGGGCACCTCGAGGGCCGAGCCGGCCGCGGACGCGTGCGTCATCCGCCCCGGGTGCTCGATCAGGGACTCGACGCCGCCGAGGGACTCCCCGAGCGTGAACACCTTGGCCCGGTTGCACACCTCGACGGCCGCCTCCTCGCCGCCCTCGACCTGGAAGGACACCATGCCGCCGAACGCCCGCATCTGCTTGGCGGCGACCTCGTGCCCGGGGTGGTCGGGCAGCCCCGGGTACAGCACGCGCGTCACGCGCGCGTGACGGCTGAGCATGTCGGCGACCTTGGCGGCGTTCTCGCTGTGCCGGTCCATGCGCACCGCCAGCGTCTTGGTGCCGCGCAGCACCAGCCAGGAGTCGAACGGCCCGGCGACCGCGCCCATCGCGTTCTGGTGGAACGCCAGTTCCTCGCCCAGCTCGGGGTCGCTGACGATCAGCGCACCGCCGACGACGTCGGAGTGGCCGCCCATGTACTTGGTCAGGGAGTGCACGACGACGTCCGCGCCGTGCGCCAACGGCTGCTGCAGGTACGGCGTGGCGAAGGTGTTGTCGACGACCAGCCTGGCACCCGCGTCCTGGGCGACCTGGGCGACGGCGGCGATGTCGGTGACGCCGAGCAGCGGGTTGGAGGGGGTCTCCACCCACACCGCCTTGGTCTTCGGGGTGAGGGCGGCCCGGACGGCGGACGGGTCGGAGGTGTCGGCGACCGACCACTCCACGCCCCACCGGGAGACGACCTTGGCGAACAGCCGGAACGTGCCGCCGTACGCGTCGTTGGGGATGACCACGTGGTCACCGGGGCTGAGCAGCGTACGCAGCAGGCAGTCCTCGGCCGCCAGCCCGGACGCGAACGCGAGACCGCGGCGGCCGCCCTCGAGGGCCGCGAGGTTCTCTTCCAGGGCGGTTCTGGTCGGGTTGGCGCTGCGGCTGTACTCGTAGCCGCCGCGCAGGCCGCCGACGCCGTCCTGCTTGTAGGTCGACACCTGGTAGATCGGCGGGACGACCGCGCCGGTGAGGGGATCGGCGGTGTTGCCCGCATGGATCGCGAGGGTCTCGAAATGCTGACTGATGTGCCTGTCGCTCATGCGCACCGAGACTAGTGCGCTCGCGGCCCGGGCGACGGGTGGCGGCCGGTGCGCTCGCGGGCGGGACGGCGGCCGGCGAGGAACGGGCGGCGGCGCGACGGCCCGTCGCCCGGACCCGGCGCGGAGGTTTTCCACAGGTCCGCGGACCGGGTTGGCCAATTGTCGGCGGTGTCTGGAACGCTTGAGGCATGGAGATTCTGTGGGTCCTCATGGCGCTGGTCATGATCAGCTTCGTGCTGCTGCCCGTGCTGCGGCGGCGGCGCGGCATGATCGAGCAGGTTCCGGCCGGCCACCCGGACGCCGCCGACCCGGAGAACTACGGGTTCGTGCGGGAAGAGGAGCTGGACGTCCGCATGCCCGGACCCGACCAGGACCTGCTGGACGTCCTGGACCTGGTGCAGCGCACACAGGACTACCACGCGGCGGCGCAGCTGCTGGCCGGCACGGAGACGGAGGGCGAGGCGCGCTGGCAGCGGGTGCAGGCCTTCGCGGGCGCCGCGTCGCTGGAGCTGCAGCAGCGGCCGGGCGGGGTCGGCGAGATGCCGGGTGGGCAGTGGCTGCGGGTGTGGCGCGCCGAACAGCCCAAGGACGCGGGCGGGGCCGCCGTGCACGCGGAGTTCCTGGTGCAGCAGGCGTGGCGGACGTCGACGCCGGGCACCGACGAGTTCCGCATCATCATGGAGGAGGCGAGGTCGGCGTGCGCCGACGCGGCCCTCCTCGCGCCCGGCGATCCGATCCCGTACATCGTCGAACTGTCGGTGGCGCGCGGCCTGGCCTACCCGCGGCCCGAGTTCGAGCAGCTCTGGCTGAAGATCCTGGACCGCGCGCCGGCGCACATGGGCGCGCACCTGGCGGCCCTGCACTACTGGTGCGAGAAGTGGCACGGCTCGCGGGAGCTGGCGTACTCCTTCGCGGAGGCCGCCGCCGCCCGCGCCCCGCGGGGTTCCCTCCTCGCGGCGATGCCCCTCTTCGCGGTCTTCGAGCACCTCCCCGAGGTGAACCTGGTCAGCAGCTTCTACCAGAGCGAGGTCGTCACCAAGGCGATCCACGGCGCGCTGCACGCCGTCCACTCGGCCCGCCCGGACGACCCGATGCTGGCGCACGTGCGCCACATGCTGGTGTTCTTCCTGGTGCGCGCCGAACGCTGGTCCGAGGCCATGAACCAGCTCATACACATCGACGGTCACGTCGGCGCCCTGCCCTGGACCCTGTCGGCCGACCCGGCGGCGGAGTTCGCGGTCTACCGCGCCCTGGCAGTGGCAGGCTACGAGGCGAACGGCGGCAGCCCGGCAACCCTCCCGCACTGACCACCCGGGTCCGGTGCGGCCGGACTACCCGGCGGACCCCGCACGTACGTCAAGGCGGCCGGCCCCGCACCTCCGGCCCCCGGAACACTTCGACACCGTTTCCCGCACAGCCTCACGCCCCGACTGCCCGCCATCCGCGTCGGCCGCTTCCCTGCGGGGCGCGTTCACAGACTTCGCCACGTCCTGGCGAGCGGTGTCGGAGGTGCCTGCTCTGGGCTTCTGATCAGTGCGTGTCAGCGAGGGACGCCTGCATCGTCCAGGAACTGGTGCATGGTCTGCGTGGGAAGGCTCGGGTTGCTGAGAGCGTGGGCGGCGGTTTCCGGATTCCGGCAGCTTTGAAGCACAAGGTCTATCGGCAGCGCGGGGTGCGCGGCTGCCATGGCACGGACACGCTCGTCGGCGTCGGTGAGCAACCGGACCACTGTGTCGACGGGTGCCTCGGAGTCGAGTCCCACCAGCCACCGCTTGTTCGGGTCCGGGTCATCGGCGAAGCGCTGTCCGTTACCCACGCGCGGGAAGTTCGGGTGGCCCAGGAGTCCTCCCTTGGTGATGACATTGCAGTCCAGGTACGTCTGCAGCACCACCTCGCCGTCGACGGTCGGCTGGTTCTCACAGAGCAGGAGTCGTACGGGGTAGTCGTCGTCCTCGGAAAGCAGATCGACGGCGTCTGCGGGCAGGTGTCGGCTGTAGGCCGCGCTGCGCCGTAGCAGGGTGTTGGAGGACTTCGCGCACTGGCGCAGGACGTCAGGATCGGCGCAGAGGCGCACCCATTCGACGGGATGGAGCCGGTCGGACGGCTTGATGGTGATGTCGATCGCGGTGCGTTCGGGCTCCGTCAGTTCGGGTCTTACCGACACCGCCAGCCGGACACTGTGCGCATCGTCGTTCGCCAACGTCCTGACGATGTCGATGGGGACGTTGAGGTTGGCCGCCAACTCCCGCCGGTCCTCCTCTTCCGGGCTTGCCGCGAGTCGTTCGGCGGTCGCCGCGCTCATCGCGCCGTACCGGATCACTTCCTGCCTGGCGAAGCGGCCGAGTCCCGCGCCGAGAAGAAGGTCCGTACAGCCCTCGTCGTCGCGGCAGGCCTGCATCATGGCCGCCTGACGTACTTCGTCATCGGCGTCGCGGAGCAGACGGCTTCGCTCATCCTCGGCCAGTAGCGTCCACTGGTCGCAGGCCGCACGGCGAAGGTCCGCGTCCTGGTGGCCGGCGAGCCCGGCGACCAGGTTTGGAGCTGTGTGGCGGCAGAAGGCTGCGCTCCGGCGGACCCGCGGTTCCGGGTCGGCAAGCAGTCGCTGCTGGATGGACAGCGGCAGAGGCTCCACGGGGATGCGGAACCAGTCGGGTCCGTCGGCCAGAGCGTGGCGGACACGTGGATCGGGATCGTTCACGAGCCGAGCGCGTTGTTCCGCCGTCACTCCGGGGTTCGCAGCGAACGCCGCCCGCAGCCTGTGGTCGGGATGCGTGACGATGGCGTTCACCACCCCGTCCGGCAGAGCGCGCCAGGCGATCACGTCCCAGGCCGCTTTTGCTTCCTCGCACAGCAGCCTGATCAAGACCTCTGCCGGCGCGGCAGGATTCCGCGCGAGCGCAGCGATGGTCTCGCGGTTGCCGCAGTTGCCGCACATGGTGCCCCTCCCCGTGCAGCCCGCGGGCTTCGCGGGCCCGCAGATTGTGTGCATGACGCGTGTACATGGTCAACGTCGGCGATCAGGGCTCCGCCCCAGCCGTGAATCGCCCGCTGGAAAGGTCTGTGAACATGGCTTGACGTGGGTCATCAAGCCTCGTTCACCGACTCCATCCGTGATCAAGGCGCATCGTGCTGTTCCGGTGGCATAGGTGGATCTTCACCGCTCTCCCGACGGTTCGGCACATGGGGTTTGCCAGAGGGATCGCAGCGCGGCGACCGCGATTCGCGCTGTCTCGCCGGGCTCGGGACGTGGTGCGAGAACCCTTGGGCCGGCCGCGCCCGTGATCTTCTCAACTGCCCGGCTTCGCGCGGCAGCCCGCCGAGCGAGAACATGAAGAGGTGGCGAAGCAGATCAAGAAGGCAACTCCCGCGGAGCGACCCGTCAGTGAACCGGAAGTCTCTCCCTACCAGCGGGCACTACGAGACCGGTTGCTCGCGGCCCCTGTCGTTCCGGCGCCCGCGCCTTGGCGGCCCGTCTTCGAGCACACGTACGGAGTTCCCATCGGTGGACTGCTCGGCATCGGCTTCGCGTCGCATCCCGACAGCGGCCATGACCTGGTCATGGCCGTCTCGCACGACGGTCACGGTCTCTTCGACGCCGTCACCGGCGAAAAGATCGCCAGGGACCGCGACCCCGGCCCCGATGACAGCACCCCCGACGCGGTCGCCGACCTGACCTGCCCCGGACTGGGACCGATCGCCGACAGCCGCGTACACATCGCAGGGCTCTTCGGGGGAGGGCTGCACACCACGACCAAGGACGGCTGGACTCTGGAGGCCGTCACCCCGGCATGGCCCAACGATCGTGTGCTGCTCTCGGTCGACGGCGGACTTCCTCACTCCGGCCCGTACGGAGAGCAGTGGTGGCACATCTTCCACTCCACATACTCGGAACTTCGAACCTTCGGTTTCTCTCCCTCCGGCGAGACCATCGCCGTCGCGACGAGCAGTGACCTGTCTCTGTGGACCCGCCGCCCCGCACCCAAGACGGCTCCCGCGGTCAGTGGCTCGTAAGCGCAGGCCAGATCGCCGGTGGTCCAACTCCACACGTTCTGAAGTGTTGCGACGGTCCAGAGGCGGCCCGCCCACCAGGGACACGAACGCCGACGACCGCCGACGGGACACCGGCTGGCGATGCCGCGTCGACGGCAGCGACTCCGCCGTGGATGTCCGTGCCCATGATGACGCACCCTGACGATCCAGGTTTGAACGGCGCACGTCACTTTGCACCAGCGACAGAGGCGGTCCGGTCAGCCGTCGAAGTTGCTCCACTCGACCGGGGCGTCGGCCAGGGGGGCGAGAGCACTGCGGTGGGCAGCGTCGGCCCAGGCGCTGAAACCGTTGTCGCCTCCTTCGTCCGAGACGTGCAGGACCAGTCCTGGAGCCACGTAGAAGCGCGTGGGGGCCCCGGGCAAGAACGGGCGCAGGGGCACGGGCAGAAGTCCTTCGGTGAGCCGGTCGACCTGCTCTGCGGTGAGCCGATGCGCCAGGGCCACGTAATCGGCGCCCATGGACGCTTCGTAGAGCGAGAACTGGATGAGGAAGCCGCTCAGGGGTTCCTGCTCGGCGATCGGAGGTTCGTCGTACTCACGGAACCAGACGGTCGGATCGGCATCGGGGCCGTCGAGTGTCCACAGCAGCGACCAGAAGAACCCTCCCTGGTTCTCTTCGCCGAAGACGAGCATTTCCCCCGTGGGGTCGGTCTGCCGCCTGGACGCGGGAAGGATCCGGTTCTGCACCCCCAGGCAGCGTGGGTGGTGCTGTGCCAGTCGGTAGAAGTGCCGCAGCCCGTACGGCAGGTCGAGGACAGGCGGCTGCACCGGTGTCGGCTCGGACACCCTGGACTCGGTGGGGAACCAGCCGGTGACGAGTTGGTCGAGCGCAGTTGCCCGATCGGTGTTCACGTGTCCGAGCCACTCCAGGCTCGGGAGATCAGCCGGCGGGAGGGCAGGACGGACCCGGTCCAGGTCGGACTTGCTCAAGGGTGAATCGAGCCGAAGGACGCAGTCGGTGAGAACATGCTCGTGGCGGTCCGGATGCAGTACCGTCCGGGCCCGAGTCACGGACCCGGTGCCGAGATGTGCCAGGCCGTCCGAGACTAGAGCCATGAGGTGAACAGGCAGCTTCGTGCCATCCGCGCCCCATGTCGGTTGATCCACCAGCCTTTTCCGTACGGCCGCCGGCGCGGGGCCGACGAGGCGGACCTCGTCGGCGTTCCACACACCGCTCCTGTCGAGCGCGTCCCCGGCCTCCACGATGATCACTGTCCCGGCATCGCCGATCACGACGGTGGCGCTGCCGAAGGTGAAGCTCTCCGCGTCCGCCGAGTCACCGGCGAGCGCGTACGCCCCGGTGTCACTCACCCGTGGCATGGGGGGTATCTCGGGAGAGTGATCAGCCATGCGGACATCTTCCTCGACGGCCGGGGATGTCTGCTTCACGCGCGGCGGCTGGGTTCCTGGCACCAAGGAGGGACAGAGGACCGTCTCGCCGGGGCGTCTCTCGTGGTCAGTGCTTCGTGCGGGCCGGGAGCCGCCAACCGGGGCGGGGGAAGTGGCAGGTGTAGCCGTTCGGGTAGCGCTGCAGGTAGTCCTGGTGCTCGGGCTCGGCCTCCCAGAAGGGGCCGACCGGCTCCACCTCGGTGACGACCTTGCCCGGCCACAGGCCGGAGGCGTCCACATCGGCGATCGTGTCCTCGGCGATCCGCTTCTGCTCGTCGTCGACGTAGTAGATCGCCGAGCGGTAGCTGAGGCCGATGTCGTTGCCCTGGCGGTCCTTGGTGCTCGGGTCGTGGATCTGGAAGAAGAACTCCAGGATCGCGCGGTAGTCGGTCTTCGCCGGGTCGAAGAGGATCTCGATGGCCTCCGCGTGCGTGCCGTGGTTGCGGTACGTCGCGTTCGGCACGTCGCCCCCGGTGTAGCCGACCCGGGTCGCCGTCACGCCCGGAAGCCGGCGGATCAACTCCTGCATCCCCCAGAAACATCCGCCCGCCAGCACGGCCCTCTGCGTCTGCGCAGCCATTGCGGCCCTCCCATTACTTGTCGGCTTGGTGCTTGGTCACTCGCGCTGCCCGGTTCGCATCCCACCGGCACCCGATGCGCAACCTCCTCAACGCATGAGGCGTCCAGGCGATTCCGTGCCCGTTCAGCGGGCCCTGCGGTCGCTGCCGCGGCGCCGGCGCCTTCGGACGGTGACGCCGCGCGGGAGGGGCGGCCTGCCTGGGATTCCCGCGGGTGCGGGTTGTCGCCGTGGCGGCCGCGGTGTCGGATCGAGCCGTCGGCGCGGCGTACGGGGGCTCCTCGGTGCGGCTCCGGCGGGCGGGCTCGTCGCCCGTCCCTCTCTCCCGCTTCACCGTACATCGCATGGGGGATCTTGCCGCAAGGCCCCCATATTGGGCGAACATGGGCGCTCCGCGTGACAGGCGCGGCGGAAGAGGGGGGTTGCCATGCGGGTGCTGTTGTCCACGATCGGCTCACGGGGAGAGGTCCAGCCGGTGATCGCTCTGGCCCTGCGACTGCGGGAGTCGGGGCAGGACGCCGTCGTATGCGCGCCTCCCGACTTTCAGGAGTGGGCGGAGTCCCTGGGCATCGCCTACCGTCCGGTTGGCCCGGAGCTGCGTGCCACGGCGAAACGGCCGGCGGGGGCCGTGCCCACGCCCGAGCAGCGGCGGCAGATGATCGAGGGCACGGTTGCGGATCAGTTCGCGGCGGTGGGTTCGGCCGCTGCGGGGTGCGATGTGATCGTGGGAGGCGGCGCTCTCGCGATCGCCGCCCACTCGGTGGCCGAGCAGCGCGGCATCGGCTACGTGTACGCCGCGTTCGCCCCGGTCACGCTGCCGTCGCCGCACCACGCACCGCCTGTGTTCGGGCTGCCACTTCGCTCACCGCGTCGACCGGCTGGGAATCGGCGGTGTGCACGCGGGGAGTGAGCCGACCGCCGGTTCGCTCACCGCGGTGCTGGACCGTGCCCTCGAGTCGCGGACGGCCGGGACTGCCCGTGCCGTGGTGGGCCGGGTGGACACGGACGGCGCCCTGACCGCGGCACGCCGGCTGCTGGAGAAGGCCGCCGTCATCACCCGTTGAGGTCACAGGTCGAGCGGGAGGGCGGTGAGTTCGGCGCGGGAGCTGACACCCAGTTTGGCGTAGCAGTTCCTCAGGTGGAAGTCGACGGTTCGTGAACTGACGAACAGCTGGGCGGCCACGTCCCGGTTCGACAGGCCCTGCCGGACCAGGGCGGCGACCTGGCGTTCCTGCGGGGTGAGCGCGGTGGCGGTGGTGACGTCGCGGCGGCGGGCGGTCTCGCCGGAGGCGCGCAGTTCCTGCGCGGCCCGTTCGGCCCACGGGGTGGCGCCGAGGTCCTCGAACAGCGCCAGCGCGGTGCGCAGGTGCTCTCGGGCGTCGACGCGGCGGCGGGCGCGGCGCAGGTGCTCGCCGAAGGCCAGGTGGGTGCGGGCCCGGTCGGGCAGCCGCGGCGAGTCGGCGTGCGCGGCGAGTGCCCGCCGGAAGTGGGTCTCGGCGTCGCCGCAGCCGCAGCCGCAGCCGTCGCCGGCGCCGGCGAGCAGGGCGCGGCCGTGTTCGACGACCGCGGTCGCGGACGGCGCGCCGGTCCCCGCGGCGAACTGCTCCAGCTCGGCCAGCCGGCTGTGGGCGAGGTCGGTGCGGGCGCCCCGGACGGCGGCGTCGAACAGGTCGAGGGCGGCCAGACGCCGGAACGCCGGCCCTTCGATCTGCTCGAGGTGGTGCAGCGCGGTCGCCGGCTGCGCGGCCGCGCGCAGCCCACGGGCCCAGTGCGCCAGGTCGGCGACGAGCTGGTCGGTGATGCCGATCGGGTGCCTGTCCCGGATCTCGGTGACCCGGTCCAGGTGGCGCTCGGCATCGTCGTCCCCGCGCAACGCCGCGATCAGGGCGAGTTGCGCGGTGGGCAGCGCGGTCAGCCCCGGGTGACCGGTGCCGGCGGTCAGCGGCAGCGCCTCGGCGGCGGCGCCGGCGGCCTTCGGCCAGGCGCCGGTCGCGATCTGGAAGTGGACGCCGCGGGTGAGGGCGTGCTCGACCATGGTGAGCGCGGCGGCGCTGCGGGCGGTGGTCAGCTGCTGCTCGTGCAGTCGCAGTCCGCGCTCGTCGTCGTCGATCAGCATCGCGGCGATGCCCAGGTTGGGCTGCAACATGTGGTCGTCGACCGGGTCGGCGTCGGTGAGGGCGAACGCGCGCCGGAAGGACTCCGCGGCGGCCGCCCACTCGCTGCGGGCGACGGCGGCGAAGCCGTGCAGCAGCGCCCGAGCGGCCCGAACGCGGGGCGGCGCGTCCGGGGCGGGCTCGGCCACCAGCGCGGTCGGGTCCACCGCGCGCGGGGACCGGGCGCCGAACGCCGCGAGCGACGCGGCGAGCATCGCCAGCTGAGCCCCCAGCTCCGCGTCCACGCCGGTGGCGGTCTCGGCGGCCTGGAGGACGAGGTCGTAGCCGTCGTTCAGCGAGCGGGTGTTCCACTCGATCTGCCCCTGCAGGGCGAGCAGTCGCGCCCGCAGCAGCGGATCGGTCACGTCCGCCGCGGCGGCCCGGGCGAGCGCCGAGCCGCGTGCGGGGTGCGCGCCGAGCCAGGCCGAGGACGCGGCCAGGTACAGCCGTCGGCCGCGGGCCTCACTGGCCTCGTCGAGTTCGGCGGCGCGGGCCCAGGCGGCGGCCGCCGCCTCGTGGCCGCCGCGGGCCGCGGCGCGCTCGGCGACCCCGTCGAGGGCGGCGACGACGTCCTCGTCGGGCCGGTCGGCGGCGGCGGCCAGGTGCCAGGCCCGCCGCTCGGGGTCGCCGGTCAGCACGTCGGCGAGCGCACGGTGCGCGGCTCGGCGCTGCGCGCTGGTGGCCGCCCGGTAGACCGCCGAGCGCACCAGCGGGTGGTAGAGGGCTACGGCGTCGCCGTCCACGCGCAGCAGCCCGGACCGTTCCACCGCGTCCAGGGCGGCGTCCGCGGCGTCGAGGCGTTCGGCGGCCTCCCGGACCACGGTCAGCCGGCCCGTGTCGTCGGTCGCGGCGACCAGCAGGAACCGCTGCGCGGGCTCGTCGAGGCGGCGGCAGCGGTCGAGGAAGGCGCGCTCGACGCCGCCGGTCAGCGGCAACGGAGTGGGCAGCGGCGCCCGGCCGGCCAACTGGTCGGCGGTGAGCACCCCGGCCAGCTCGACCAGCGCGAGCGGGTTGCCGCCGGTGCCCGCGACCAGCCGGCCGCACACCGCCGGGTCGACGTCGGTCCCGGCGTGGGCGGACAGCAGCGCGTCGGCGTCGGCGCCGGTCACGCCGCCGAGCGCGACGGCGGGCAGGTCCCCGGCGTCGAAACGGCGGGCGTCGCCGTCGCGGGCGGCGAACAGCAGCGCCACGGGCTCGGCCTGCACGCGGCGGGCGGCGAACAGCAGCGCCGCGGCCGACGCGTCGTCGAGCCAGTGCGCGTCGTCGACGATGACCAGCAGCGGCGCCTTCTCGGCAGCGTCGGCGAGCAGGCTCAGCGTGCCGAGGAACGCCAGGAAGCGGTCGCCCTCGCCCTCGGCCTCACCGATCGCCGCGCGCAGCGCCGCGGCCTGCGGTGCCGGCAGGGCATCGATCCGGGCGCGCAGCGGCCACAGCAGCCGTTGCAGCGCGGCGAAGGCCAGCGGCGATTCGGACTCCACACCGGAGGTGCGCAGCACCTGGAGGTCCGGCGCGGTCGACAGCGCGTCGGCCAGCAGCGCCGACTTGCCGGCCCCGGCGACGCCACGCACCACCAGCGCACCGCCGTTGCCGGCCCGGGCAGCGTCGAGCAGCGCGGAGACTGCCGCGCGTTCGAGGTCCCTTCCGGCCAGCACGAGCCCAACGATATCGAGCACTTCCGGCACACCGGACGGCCCCGGACCCGCCCCCGGACCCGACCCCGGACCGAGATCCGACCACACACCGGGCCGCCGCCCGCATCGGCGTCGACGTCGCCGCCGTCCCCGTCCCCGTCCCCGTCGTCGCCGTCGCCGTCGCCGTCGCCGTCGCCGTCGGCCCGAGCCCGGCGGAAATCCCGGTGATTTCCCCGGTGAGACGCACCCCGTCCGGCGCCGACTCTGCTTCCTGACCGGCGCCGCCGTCAGCGCCCCGAGGCTCCCGTGACACCGCCCGACCCGCAGCCGCCCGCAGCCCGACCCGCACGCCACCCGGAGGCCTGCCGTGTCCAGCACATCGCCCGCTCCGGGCGCCACCCCCGAACCCACCAAGCCCCTGGCACGCCGCACGCCGCACGTCGCTACGGCTGTCCGCCACGCTGCTCGTCGCGGGCCAGGTCCTGTACCTCGCGGTCACCCGGTTCCCCACCGGCGGCGACGCGCACGACCCTCACACCCTGTTCGGGGCTCACGCCGGCAGCGCGGTCCGGGCGCTGGCACGCCTCGGCCGGTGCGCGGGAATGGCGACCCTCCTCGCAGCGCTGCTCGCCCTGTTCCTCGCGCTGCGGACCCGGCGATCGCCCCGGCGATTTTCCCGGTGAGACGCAGCCGCCCCGCGGCCGATTCTGCTACCCGACCCCAGCGTCACCACCACGACAACATCGAGGAGTTCCCGTGCTTTCCGGCACCCCCGCACCCCCCTTCGCGACGATCAGCGGCGATCGCGCCGACGCACGTCGTACGTCACTGCGCCGCTCCGCCATGCTGCTTCTCGTCGGACAGCTCCTGTACATCGCGGTCACCCAGTTCCACACCGGCGGGGACGCGAATGACCACCACGCCGTGTTCAGCGCCTACGCCGACAGCGGGGTCTGGACACTCGTGCACGTCGGCCAATTCGCCGGCATGGCGATCCTCCTCGCAGGGCTGCTCGCCCTGTTCTCCGCTCTGGACGGTCACAGCGGAACGGCGAGATGGGCAGGGCGATTCGGTGCCGCTTCCGCGGCGGCGACGCTGGCGCTGTACGGCGTCCTCCAAGCAGTGGACGGGGTCGCCCTCAAACATGCCGTGAACGCGTGGGCGAGCGCCCCGGCCGACGAGAAGCCGGCGCGCTTCGCGAGTGCCGAGGCCATCCGCTGGCTCGAGTGGGGAGTGAGGAGCTACCAGGACTTCGCCCTGGGCCTTGCCCTGCTCCTGTGCGCGGTCGCCGCCGTGCGGGCGGCTCGGATCCCGCGGCCGGTGGTCCACCTGATGGGGCTTTCCGGCCTCAGCTACCTGGTGCAGGGCTGGGTCGTCGGCTCCGCGGGCTTCTCCCGAACGGAGTCGATCGCCATCGTGCTGGCCTTCGTCCTGGACGTGTCGTGGATGGTCTGGCTGGTCGTGGTCGCCTGGAGGATGCAGGATCCGGAGGCCTCGTCGCCGGGCCGATGAAGCCGTGGACCGGGCGCTGGTCACCTTCGGCATCACCGGCGACCGCGCCGACACGCGGCCCCCGCGCGGCCCCCGCGCCCGGCCTGTCGACGGATTCAGCGATCGAGGGCTTACGGCCGCCCGCCGCACCGCGCCACGCCAGTTGGCGAGCCCGGCACCGCGCCACTGCGAACGATTCCGCGAGCAGGGCCGAGACGTGCCCGATCCCGGCGGTTTCCCCGGTGAGACGCAGCCGCCCCGCGGCCGACTCCGCTGCCCGACCCCGGCGTCACCACCACGACCACCAAGACCACCACGAGGAGTTCCCGTGCTTTCCGGCACCCCCCGCACGTTCATCGGCTCGACCACCTTCGAAGTCACCGGCATGACCTCCGCGCACAGCGTCCGCGCCGTCACCGAGGAGATCTCGGGTGTCGCCGGCGTCGAGTCCGTCACCGTCGACCCGGCCACCGGCAGCGTCACCGTCACCGTCTCCCGGCCCGTCGACCGCGCCGCCATCGCCGCCGCTGTCGACGACGCCGGTTTCACCCTCGTCCCGTGACCGGCCCCCCATCCCCGCCCCCGACATCCCGACCCCACCACTGGAGACATACCGTGCACAACCGAACCGCCGCCCCGTCCGCGGCCCCCGCGCCCACCGACTCCGCGGCACACGACGGCCACCGCCTGAGCGCCAGGAAATTCGCCCTCCACTTCGCCGAGATGGTCGTGGCCATGGCCGTCGGCATGGTGGTCCTGCACCCGGTGTGGATGTACGTCCTCGGCGCCGCCGCGCTGATGCACAACCCCTACACCGGCGCGCTGATCATGGCGACGAACATGACGGTGGCCATGTCCGCGTGGATGAGGTTCCGCGGCCACCGCTGGCGACCCATCGCCGAGATGGGCGCGGCCATGTACCTGCCCTTCCTGGTGCTGTTCGTGCCGCTGGCGCTCGAACTCATCGACGGCGGCGCCCTGATGCTGTGGGGCCACCTGCTCATGCTCCCGGCGATGGCCGCGGCCATGCTGCTGCGTCCGCACGAGTACGCCCACTGCTGACGCGCCGGCCCCGGCGCGGCGCCGTCGGTGACACCCGCGGCGCCACGCGAACCCGGCCGCGGCGGCGGGAGCCGTCCCCCCGCTCCCGCCGCCCCGTCCACCACCACCCCCGCGAGAGGACTCCCCGCAATGACCGAGATCACGATCCGCCGGGCCACACCGGATGACGCCCCCGAGGTGGCCGCGATGGTCCGCGAGATCGCCGCCCACGAGGATCAGACGGCGCAGGTGCACGTCACCGACGAGCAGTGGCGCGCCCTGCTCGGACGCCCCGAGGTGATCGTCCTGCTGGCCGGGCGTGGCGCCCCGGCGGTCGGCTACGTCTCCGCGGTCCGCCGGCTGCACCTGTGGACCGGCGGCGACGTGCTCGACCTCGACGACCTCTACGTCCGCCCCGGGCACCGCGACGCCGGCACCGGCCGACGGCTGATGGCCGCTCTCGCCGCGTCGGCCGCACCCGGGCGACTGCTCATCCGCTGGGGCGTGGAGGCCGGCAACGTCGACGCGCAGCGCTTCTACCGCCGCCTCGGCGCCACCCTGCGTCCCAAGATCCTCGCCGCCTGGCCGCCCAGCGCATACGCCGGCCTGGCCGCGGACGCCTGACCTGAGAGGATGCCGTGTGACCCATTGCCTGCGGTTCTTCTTCGAGGCCGGCGTAGACACCCCGCTGTGGCCGGAGGACATGGACAGCCCGTACGGCTACCCCTGCGAGCTGGACCGGCTGCCGATCGGCGCGGCGCTCCGGGAGGAGCTGGCGGCGTTGTCCGAGTGGTATCAGTCGTCGATCGACTGGGAGTACCCGCCGGGCCCCTCGCCCTGGTCGGACGAGGAGCTGCGGGTCTTCCGGCAGCGGGCGCACGCGGCCCTGGACGCTCTGCGCCGTGAGCTGGGTGAGGGCTGGACGGTCCGGGACGAGAGCCTGCTCTGACCTGATCCGAACGGCTCGGTGTCTCCGCCCGAGCGGGAAGCCGGGCGGAGACACCGAGCAGAGACACCGAGCGGGAAGCCGGGCGGAGACACCGAGCGGAGACACCGAGCCGTGACGGATCAGCGCCGGGAGAAGGTCCCCCAGCCTGCTTCGGCCTGCTTCGCCCTGCTTCGGCCTGCTTCGGCCTACTTCCCCGGCTGGGTGAACGTCAGGATCCTCGGCGCCAGGAGTTCTGCGGAGTACGGTCCGCGTGCGGTTCCGGGCTTGATGTAGTCGCGCAGCGAGGGCAAGAACTTGCCGTGCAGGGCGGGGTCGCCCTCCGCGGCCGTGTCCGAGCTCGTCGGCAGCATCTGAGGGGTGATCTCGGTGCAGTTCTTCGGCCAGCCAGGCACGCCCCGCAGCACCTGGCAGTCCCTGGTGAAGTAGTGCACGAAGAACTTGCCGCTGTTGCGGACCGTCTTCGCGTAGCCGTCCGCGGAGCCCTTGAGGCCGGTGTCCAGGATGTTCGCGACGCCCGCCAGCAGGGAGGCGTCGTTGACGGACAGGGCGGTGTAGGTGGCGTTGCCGGTTTCGGTGGCGAGGGTGTCGACCACCGCGTAGACCTGTCCGGAGTCGAGCGGAGGCGGCCGTCCCAGGTAGTAGATCGCGTCCTGCTCGTCGCCCAGGCAGTTCATGTTGATGGAGCGGCAGTACGGTCCGGCCCACCCGTACTCCCGCACCGGGTCGACCAGCCGGGAGGACGCCGAGGACTGTTTGCAGCCGTCGGCGCGGAGGCGGGCCGCGGTGGTGGTGCGGTCGCACACGGCGTCGATCAGGTTCTGCAGGTCGCCCGCCAGGTGGGATTCGCTGTTCCCGGTCCGCTTCTCGAAGGTCAGCGGTCCGTAGCGCCGTACGGGCCCCGCGGATTCGGGGGCGCGCACGCGCATCACGGACAGCGGAGGGTTCTTCCGCCACTTGTCCGCGGCCTGCTCCTGGCCGGGGTCGGGGACGGCGTACCGGAACGGGGTGGTGAAGTCGATGGCGTCCTTGCCCATGCCCAGCGGTCCGACCGGGCCGTAGGCGTCGCGGTCGGGGATCTGCTCGGTGAAGATGTCCTCGTCGGGAACGCCCTGGGCCTTCAGCGCCCGGCGCACGGCCTGGTCGGTGGTGGCGCTGGGGGTGATGATGAAGTACCGGTTCTTCCCGAAGGAATAGCCGGACCGGCGTTGCATGACGACGTTGTTGACGGTGTCGCCGAGCGCGGACACGCTCTGGGTGCGCTCCGACCGCCGGTCGCCGGGCGGGATCGTGTCGAACAGGTACTGCTCGGGCACGACGGTGTGCTGCCACTTCCGGTAGTCGTCGGCCTTCCAGTGCCCGCGCTGGCTGAACTCCCAGGTCTGCAGGGCCATGTAGCGCGCCGGGGGAGGCATCTTCCCGTAGATCACGACCGCGTCCCGCGGATCGAGCCGGTAGGTCGTCGTGTAGCCGGGGCGCGGCCGGCCGAAGACGTTCGCCGTCGCCGGATTCACGTACTCGTCCGGCCATCTCTTCATGACGGGCAGCACGTACGGGGCCGCGGGGTTGTTCGCGAGGCAGTTCTTCAGCAGCGGGTAGGTGTACTGCTTGCAGTCCTGCTGGGTGTAGAGCCGCGCGTATCCGGGACTGACCTGGAACCCGCTCTTCTTCAGGTCGCCGACCAGTCCCTCGGTGACCTGGTCGCCGGCCGGGCCCGACCCGGCGCCGGCCTGGTACTGACCGCATCCGGCCGCGGCGAGCAGCATCACGCACGTCAGCGAATACCGGACTCTAGGCGCGGCGACGTGGCCCATGGCCGTCCCTCCTGACCCAGAACGGGAACTTTACGTAGTCGAAATGTCACCATGGGTGCACATTCCGCGCAAACGCGGTGGCGGCCGGGCGGGGGTCCGCCCCGGACCGGGATCCGCCGGGACCGGTTCGGCCATCCGCTCGGCCATCCGCTCGGCCATCCGCTCGACGATCAGCGCGTCCAGCCCGTAAAGTGCCGGTTCGATCAATCGGGGGAGCACATGAGCTTTCGTACGTTTCTCATCGGGGGCGGCTGGGACGCGGCCGCCGCGGCAGCGGTCTACGGGCCCTTCCTGCGCGCCGCCGCGGACGCCGCCGGGGGCGGTGCGCCCAGGATCGGGTGCGTGATCGTCGACGAGGGCGACGGCGCGGGGCAGTTCGCGCGGTACGAGCCCGTACTGCGCAAGGTCGCCGACTGCGTCCCGGTTCCGCTGCTCGTGCCGCTCGGCGAGCGGTTCGACGTCGGTCTCCTGCGGGACGTGCAGGGGCTGCTGGTCTGCGGTGGGCTCACGCCCGCGTACCAGGAGGTGTTCAGCGACTGTCTCGACCGGCTGCCGGGCCTGCTCGCCGAGTACGGCATCCCGTACGCGGGCTTCTCCGCGGGCGCCGCGGTGGCGGCGCGGGACGCCCTCGTCGGCGGCTGGCTCGACGGCGGGGTCGCGGTGTGTCCGGAGGACAGCGCGGAGGACCTGGAGGAGGTGGAGGTGCGGGCCGGGCTCGGGATCGTGCCCTTCGCCGTCGACGTGCACGCAGCGCAGTGGGGGAACCTGCCGCGGCTGATCGCGGCGGCCGCCCGGCACGGGCTCGCCCACGGCGTCGCGCTCGACGAGAACACCATGGCGGAGGTCACGGCCGACGGACGGGTCCGGGTCGCCGGGCTCGGGCGCGCGCACTCGGTGCGGCCGGGCACCGACGGGGGCGTGCTCGTACGGGCCTACGGCGACGGCGAGGAGTTCGCCGCCGCCGGCTGAGCGCACCCGGACGGCCGGCGGTGTCCGGCGGTCCGGCGGTGTCCGGCGGTCCGGCGGTGTCCGGCGGTCCGGCGGTGTCCGGCCGGCCGGCGTCCGTCGAGGGCTCCGGCGCAACACCGCCGGAGCCCCGGAGCGCGGCGCGGGGTCAGATCGTCGAGGCGTCGATCACGAACCGGTACCGGACGTCGCTCGCCAGCACCCGCTCGTACGCCTCGTTGACCTGCTCGGCGCGGATCAGTTCGATCTCGGCGCCGATGCCGTGCTCCGCGCAGAAGTCGAGCATCTCCTGGGTCTCCTGGATGCCGCCGATGCCGGAGCCGGCGAGTGTCTTGCGGCCGCCGATCACCGAGAACAGGTTGAGGGAGACCGGCTCCTCGGGGGCGCCCACGTTCACCAGCGCGCCGTCCGTCCTGAGCAGGGACAGCAGCGCGCCGAAGTCCATCGGGGCCGACACGGTCGAGATGATCAGGTCGAACGTGCCGCGCAGTGCCTTGAAGGTCTCCGGGTCGCTGGTGGCGTGGTAGTGGTCGGCGCCCAGCTTCAGCCCGTCGTCCTTCTTGCGCAGGGACTGGGACAGGACGGTCACCTCGGCGCCCATCGCGTGCGCGAGCTTGACGCCCATGTGGCCGAGGCCGCCGAGGCCGACGACCGCGACCTTCTTGCCGGGGCCCGCGTTCCAGTGCCGCAGCGGGGAGTAGGTGGTGATGCCGGCGCACAGCAGGGGCGCGGCGACGTCCAGGGCCAGGCCGTCGGGGATGCGGACGACGTAGTTCTCGTCGACGACGATCTTCTCGGAGTAGCCGCCGTAGGTCGGCTCGCCGTCCCTGCCGATGGCGTTGTACGTGCCGACGTTGCCGGCCAGGCAGTACTGCTCCAGGCCCTTGAGGCAGTTCTCGCACTCGCGGCAGGAGTCGACCATGCAGCCGACGCCCACGCGGTCGCCGACGGCGAACCTGGTGACGCCGGGGCCGACCTCGGAGACGACGCCCGCGATCTCGTGGCCCGGGACCATCGGGAATATCGCCTCGCCCCAGCCCTCGCGCGCCTGGTGGATGTCCGAGTGGCAGATGCCGGCGAACTTGATGTCGATCAGGACGTCGTGCTCGCGGACCGCTCGGCGCTCGATGGTGGTGCGCTCCAGGGGCGCCTTGGCGGCGGGTGCGGCGTACGCAGCAACAGTGGTCATGCCGGGGGTTCTCCTAGCAAGGTCGTGTGCGCCCGGCTGCCTTTCGGCCGGGCACGACGTCCAGTGTGCCCAGCGGATCGCGGCTCACCCAGGCCACGCCTGTGCCTACGTCCGGTGTGCCTACCACTGGCGGGGTCAGGCTGCTGTGCGTACGACCGTGAATACTGGAACGCATGGAGGAACAGCCCGAAACCGTGCGGGAGCCCGCGTCGGCCCTGGACCCGCGTGCCGAGCTCAGCGAGTTCCTGCGCACCCGGCGTGCCCGGCTGAAGCCGGAGGACGTGGGGCTGCCGGACTTCGGCAGGCACCGCCGGGTGCCGGGGCTGCGCCGCGAGGAGCTGGCGCAGCTCGCCGGGGTGTCCGTGGCGTACTACACGCGCCTGGAGCAGGGCAACGGGCGGAACGTGTCGGCGGAGGTGCTCGACTCGATCGCGCGGGCGCTGCGGCTGAACGACGCCGAGCACGCGCATCTGGTGCACCTGGCGAAGCCGAAGCAGCACAAGAAGAAGCCGGCCGGGCGGACGCAGCAGGTGCGCGGCGCGCTGCGGCAGCTGCTGGACACGATGGACACGGTGCCGGCCTACGTGACGGGGCGGCGCTCGGACATCCTCGCCTGGAACCGGATGGCCGCCGCGGTCTTCGGTGACTGGGCCGAGCTGCCGGCGCAGGAGCGGAACTGGGCGCGGCTGGTGTTCCTGCGGCCCGACTACCGCGACCTTTTCGAGCAGTGGGAGCAGAAGGCGAGCGACGTCGTCAGCTTCCTGCGCATGGAGGCGGGCTGCTGTCCCGACGATCCGCGCCTGTCCTCCCTGGTGGGTGAACTCTCCGTCAAGAGCGAGGAGTTCCGGCGCCTGTGGGCCATGCACGACGTCAAGGAGAAGGGTTACGGCGTCAAGAACCTGCGCCATCCGCTGGTGGGCGACCTGACGCTGTCGTACGAGTCCTTCCGCCTGGCCGACGACGCGGAGCAGGTCCTGGTCACCTACCACGCGGAACCGGGGTCGCCGTCGGCGGAGGCGCTGCGGCTGCTCGGCAGCTGGGCGGCGGACGCGCCCCCGAAGACCTCCTCCGCCCGGCCCTGATCCACCGGCGTCCGCCCGAGCGGGCTCAGCTGTCGGTGAGTACGCGTACTCATGTGGCGATGCGGGCAGGTCCGTAAGGGTTTGTTCATGACGCTGAACCGATTTCTTGCGAGCGCGGGAGCGGCGGCGCTCGCCGTCGCGGCGCTGTCCGGGTGCGGCGGCGAACAGGCCGGGGGACAACGGCAGCAGACCGTGGACGCCGCGGGCGCGCGGGCGGCGACCGGCCCGGGCACGAATGCCGAGCTGGCGTTCCTGGAGATGCTGGAGCGGGTGGGCGCCCCGTGCGTGCCGGATCCTCCGACTACGGCGGAGTCCGACGACCCGGCCCCGGGTGAGCATCCGCCCACGAGCCCGGACGAGCCGCTGCCGGTGGACAAGGAGCCGCCCACCGAGGAGCCGCCCGCGGAGGAGCCGTCCCCCGCCGCCACGGCTGAGCCGGTCCGGCTGAAGGGAGTGGAGGCATGCGAGGGGCGGGTACACAGCGAACGCGTCACCCTGGCGCTGACCGGCCTGGACAAGCCCACCCCGCGCCAGGTGGCGAGGAAACTGAACAAGCTCGGCTACCCCGGCTCCCGCGTCCACGGCCTCAGGGCCGAGCGGGGCGCGGTGCGCTTCTCCGTGGACCTGCGGGTGATGGGCGGGCAGCTCGCGCTCAAGGGGACCGCGGCCGGCGGGAAGACCGCCGTGGAGGCGTTCGCGCACCCGGCGGAGGGCGCGTTCCGGCCGGGCGGCTGACGGCCGCTCAGGGGAACGCCCCCGCCGCCACGTGAGGCGCGGAGTCGGCGAGAGGCCCGCCGGAAGGCGTCTTCCGGCGGGCCTCTCGGCCTTTCAGGCCGCTGGGTTCCTGGTCAGGAACCGGGGACTACTTGCCGTAGTAGGCGTTGTAGATCGAGATCGTCGACTTGTTGTTCTTCTTGTCGGTGATCTTGGCGTGGAAGGAGATGGCCTTCCCCTTCGCCGGGTTCTTCACGGTGATCTTGCCGTGGACCACGCTGACCTTCTTCCAGGTCTGGCCGTAGTCGTACGACACCCACACGCCCAGCGACTTGAGGTTGCTGCCCTTGGCGGAGCCCTCGACGACGACCGGGATGCTCACCGTCTTGCCGGCCTCGACCCTGCTGTCCAGTCCCGTGGCCGCGTTGAAACGGACCGTGGAGGCGGGCAGCTTGGTGAAGTCGGAGGTCTTCTTGGAGCGGAACGTCCAGCTCGCGTCGATGCGGGTGGAGGCCGCCGCGACCTTGACGGTGCGCTTGACCGACGTCGTCAGCTTGTAGTCCGCCTCACCGGAGGGGACCTTGAACTCGCCGTCGCCGAACAGCGGGTCGTCGTTGGAGCCGACCTTGGTGCCGTTGCGGTAGAGCGTGGTGGTGACCAAGGTGAAGAGCGAGGAGCCCGCGTGCCCCTTGCCGTCGGCGAACAGCGGCACGAGGCCGGAGATGCTGTTGCCGTCGCGGTACAGGCCGTAGTCGGAGTTCAGGTGCGGTCCGAACACGGCGGTGTTGAAGGTCTTCGAGTAGGTCTGGCCCGCCTTGAAGGTCTGCGGGGCGCCGATGGTGTAGCCGGCCTCGGTGATCGGGAAGCCCTCGGAGTCGGTGCCGCCGTACTGCTCGAACTCCAGGTCCCACCGCACGCCGCCCGAGGTGGACAGGTGCAGCTTGCGGGTGCCGGGCAGGGTCTGCGGCATGCCGATCGAGGAGGCGCCGCTGCTGCTGGGCAGCCAGCCCACCGCGCTGACCGAGCCCTTCTTGCCGCTCGCCGCGGCGCCCATGCCGACCTTGACCGTGGCGAGTTCGCTCGCCTTGTAGTGCTTGGTGTAGCCGGTGGCGAGCTGCTTGACCACCGCGCCGGTCGTGGTGTCGTACTCCTCGTCGTCGCCCTTGGTCCAGTGGCCGTCCCACTGCTGGGTCAGCGAACCGTCGGTGATCTCCGGGCCGAGGCCCTTGGTGCGGAAGTTGTCGTAGGAGTCCAGCCACCAGCCGAACGACATGCCGACGCCGCCGGACTCGACCGCGTAGCCGGGCGACGCGAACTGCGACTTGGCGGCGGCGTCCGGGACGGTGATGTCGACCGGCTTCGCGGTCCGCGCGTCCAGCGTGATCGTCGTGTTCTTGGTGACGCTCAGCTTCGGCTGGGCCAGCGAGTCGACGCCCTTGGCGAAGTCCTCCGGGTCCACGATGACGCCGGTGTCGAGGACGTAGCCGCCCTTGGGCACGCGCGCGGTGACGGTGCCGGAGGGGTCGTAGGGCGAGTAGAAGTCGCCCTCGCCGAGGCCGGAGACGCCGGCCAGGGTCGCGACGTAGTTCTTGGCCGGGTTGCCGTCACGGCCGATGAACTTCAGCGTGACGTCGTAGGACTGGATCTCGCGCTGGACCGCGGCCGCGGTGCGCACGCTCTGCCCGCCGCCGGTCGCGGTCACGTACGCGGAGTACATGCCGTCGACCGTGCCGCCCAGCCTGGTGTCGACGGTGAGGTCGACGGTGGCCTTGCCGCCCGCGGGGACGGTGACCGTGGTGGCGCCGAGCTTGAAGAAGCCCGCGGGAGCCGCCTGGCCCTTGGGGTTGGTGGCGGTGGACGTCAGCTTCAGGGTGACGTCCTTCGTGCCGAGGTTGCGGTACGTCAGCTGCTTGGTGACCGGCTTGTCGTCGGTGTGCGGCCACTGCTGGACGCCGAAGCTCTCCGACACCGGGTCGGCGATCACCGTCTGCTTGATGGCCTTGTCGACCTGGATGCGGCCCGAGCCCTGCTGGAACGGCGTGTACCCGCCGTCCTTGGCGGAGCCGGTCAGCGCGCCCTTGAGCTCGGCGAACGACCAGTCCGGGTGCTGCTGCTTGAGGATCGCCGCCGCGCCCGCCACGTGCGGGGTCGCCATCGACGTGCCCGAGATCGTCAGGTAGCCGGCCGGCTTCTCGCCGACCTCCTGGTCGATGACGCTGCCGGGGGCCGCCGCCGCGGTGATGTCCACGCCGGGAGCGGTCACGTCGGGCTTGATCTGCCCGTCGAGTCCGGGGCCGCGGCTGGAGAAGGAGGCCAGCTTGTCCTTGTCGTCGACGGCGCCGACGGTCAGGGCGTCGGCGGCGCTGCCCGGCGAGCCGATGGTCTGGTCGCCGAAGTCGCCGTCGTTGCCGGCGGCGATGGCGAACAGGATGCCCTTCTGCTCCGACAGCTTTTTGACCTCGGCCTCGAGCGGGTCGATCTCCGGCGTGTCGCCGCCGCCCAGGCTGAGGTTGACGACGTCGGCGCCCTGTTCGGCGGCCCACTCCATGCCCGCGAGGATCTGCGAGTCGTCGCCGTAGCCGTCGTCGCTGAGGACCTTGCCGTTGAGCAGCTTGGCGCCCGGGGCGACGCCCTTGTACTTGCCGCCGGACTTGGCGCCCGTACCGGCCGCGATGGAGGCGACGTGCGTGCCGTGGCCGAACTTGTCGGAGGCGTCGGGCGAGGTGGAGAAGTTCTTGGCCGCGATCACCTGGTCCTTGAGGTCCGGGTGGGTGGCGTCGACTCCGGTGTCCAGAACGGCGATCTTCACCCCCTTGCCGTCGTAGCCGGCCGCCCACGCCGTGGGCGCGCCGATCTGCGGCACGGACTTGTCCAGGCTGGCCTTGCGCACGCCGTCGAGCCAGACGTGGGCGATGCCGGAGGCGGTGCGGTCGCCGTCGGTGACGGCGTCCCACAGCTCGGGCGCGTCCTGCTTCGGCGTCTGCACCGCGTCCGCGTTCAGGGTCTTCAGGCTCTCGCGGAGCTTGCCCGCGTCCCGTACGTCGGCCCGGGCGGCCGCCGCGGCGCCCCGGTAGCCGACGATGACCTTCAGGCCCCGCTTCTGCGAGGTGCGGGTGGCGGCCTTGTTCAGCTCGGTGACGTCGAAGAGGCGCTGGTCCACCTTGCCGGTGGCGATCATGCGGGCGACGTCGGCCGGTACGACCAGGGTGTGGCCGTCGGCCCTGCGGATCTGGACGGGTATGTGCTCGCGTCCCTTGGCCGGCTCCAGGCCGACGACACGGCCCTTGGCGTCCACGGCGACGCGGTCACCGGTGATCAGGGTGATGCGGTGCTTGGCGGTGAGGGCCGCCTTCGAGGCGCTGCTCGCCGGTCCGGGCTTGGCCGACGCCGGGCTGGTCATGCCCGCCGCCAGGGCCACGGCGGCCGCGGTGGCGATCGTGGCCGCGCATGCTCTCTTCACTTGTCGACGCAAGTCTCCCCCTGGAGATGAAGTTCCGGGCGTCGTCCCCCGTCACCCGGCCGGGGGTGGTCTCGTACAAGCGCGCGTACGCCCCCCGGGAACACGCAGTATGCCGGGGGGTGATCAGGCGTCTCAAGGGATGAGAGAAGGGCCTCAGGTGTATGCGGCAACTGTTACGCCGCCGCACGAACACTGTTACAGCTTCGTCGAATTGGGCCTCCGCGGGCCGCTTGACAGACGCGTCCCGCGGGCGGGCGGCGGGACTTCGCGGCAGGCCCTACGCGCCCGCGTTCTCCTTGACGGTGATGCGTCCCTTGCGGATCGTCGCCAGGCGCGGGGCCCGCCGCGCGATCGAGGAGTCGTGGGTGACCATGATGAAGGTCAGCCCGAGTTCCTTCCACATCCGCTCCAGCACCTCCATGATCTCGTCGCGCATCGACTCGTCGAGGTTGCCGGTGGGTTCGTCGGCGAGCAGCACCTTCGGCTGCTTGACCAGGGCGCGGGCGATGGCGACGCGCTGCTGCTGGCCGCCGGACATCTCGGACGGCAGGTGTCCGAGCCGCTCGCCGAGACCGACCGACGTCAGTGCCTCGGCGGCCCGTTCGCGCCGCTCCCCGACCTTCACGCCGAGCGGTACGAGGGCGGTCTCGACGTTCTCCTGGGCGGTGAGCGTCGGGATGAGGTTGAAGGACTGGAAGACGAAGCCGATGTTCTCGCTGCGCACCTTGGTGAGCCTGGCCTCGGACAGCTTCGCCAGGTCGACGCCGTCGAGGACGACCTCGCCGGCGGTGGGCCGGTCCAGTCCGCCGAGCATCTGCAGCAGGGTGGACTTGCCGCCGCCGGTGGGGCCCTGGATGACGAGCCGGTCGCCGTCGCCGATGGTGAGGTCGATGCCGTCGAGGGCGTCGACGGTCTCCTTGCCGCGGGTGTAGCGCTTGGTGACGCCTCTGAGTTCGTACATGGTCAACTCCTGCCTGACGTATGGGGATCGGGGCCCGCGCCGGTCGGGCGGGCCCCGGGGGCGTGCGGAGGGGCGCGTAAGGGGGCGTGTGGAAGGGGCGCCGAGGGGGTGCGCTACTCCACGCGCCGCAGTGCGTCCGCCGGCCGCAGCCGCGAGGCCCGCCAGCCGCCGAACGCGCCCGCGATCAGGCCGCCGGCCACCGCGAGGGCGACCGCGAGGGCGATCGTCGTGGCGCTCACCGGCGCGGTGAGCGCGACCTCGAGGGTCTTCGCGGCCTGGCGGCCGGGACCGCCGCCGAAGCCGCCGCCCCCGGGGCCGCCCATCCCTCCGCCGCCCCCGCCGGAGCCCAGCTGGGCCTGCAGCGTCGGGCTGATCGCGGTCACGGCGTACGCGCCCGCCAGGCCGAGCGCGATACCGAGGGCGCCGCCGACCAGTCCGTTGACGATCGCCTCGCCGACGACCTGCCCGGTCACCCGGCCCGACTTCCAGCCCAGCGCCTTGAGCGTGCCGAACTCGCGCACCCGGCGCGAGACCGCGGAGGAGGTGAGCAGGCCCGCGACCAGGAAGGCGGCCACCAGCACGGCGATCGACAGCCACGTGCCGACGCTGGTGGCGAGGGAGGAGGCCGTGGACAGGGAGCCGGAGACGGTGTCGGCGAGGTCGGCGGAGGTGGTGACCGTCGTACCCGAGATGTTCTTCCGGATCGCCGACTTGACGGAGTCGATCTTCTGCGAGTCGGTCGCCTTGACGTAGATCGTGGTGACCTTGTTCTTCGAGTCGCTGAGGGTCTGGGCCTGCTTCAGCGGGATGTAGAGGTCGGCGGCCGAGTCGCCGCTGTCGGCGGTGGCGACACCGATGATCTTGAACTTGGTGCCCTTGACGGTGACGGTCGAACCGACCTTGTACTTCTTCTCCTTGGCGTACGCGGAGTCCACGACGGCGACCTTCGCGTCGGTCTCCGTGGTCTTGAACGTGCGGCCGCTGGTGATCTTCGACCAGGTCAGCGGGCCGAGGGCCGGCTCGGTGACGTCGGTGCCGTAGACGGAGTAGTTGTTGACGTCGAAGTTGGCGCCGCCGCCGCGCACTTCGCCCTGCGGCTGGCCGGTGCCGCCGGTGCCGCCCGGCATGCCGCCCTCGCCGCTCTGCTGGCCGCCGTCGCCGTTCTGCTGGAACTGACCCCGCGTGAACTGGCCGCTGACCTTGATGACCTGGAGGCTCAGACCGCCGACGGCGTCCGAGACGCCGCTCTGTCCGGCGACCTTCGTCACCGTCGAGGTCGACAGCGTCTGGAAGCCCTGGACCATGACGCGGTCGCTGCTCTGCTCCTTGTCGGAGCCGGCGTCCTGCGCGTCGAAGTCGAAACGGGGACGGTCCGAGCCGCTCGTCGGGGGCGCGGCCGCCTTGGTGACCGTCATGTCGGTACCGAGGCCGTACAGCGACTGGAGGACCTTGTCCTGAGCCTTGCCCATGCCGGACGCCACGGAGTTGACCACGATCACGAGCGCGATGCCCAGCGCGAGGCCGGAGGCGACGACGAGCGCCGCCTTTCTACGGCGCCGCAGTTCGCGCCTCAGGTAGGTGAAGAACATGGCCGCAAGGTAGGTACGCCCCGTGATGACTCGATAAGGCGGCCATAAGGGAAGCATGAGAAGGCTGCGGCCCGGGCCCAGAAACAACGGTGCCGCCCCTGGGGGGCGGCACCGGTCACCTGTCGAGCAGCGGTCAGACGGCCGATCCGGCCTTCCACTCGGCCCAGTTCATGTTCCAGCCGTTGAGGCCGTTGTCGGGGGCCACCGTCTTGTCGCCGGTGTTCGAGACGACCACGACGTCACCGAGGATCGAGTTGTTGTAGAACCACGCGGCCGGCGTGTTCGGGTCGTTGGCGCCCTTGGTGTCGGACAGGCCGACGCAGCCGTGGCTGGTGTTCACGCTGCCGAAGATGGACTTCGCGCCCCAGTAGTTGCCGTGCACGAAGGTGCCGGAGTTGGTCAGGCGGATGGCGTGCGGCACGTCCTTGATGTCGTACTCGGCCTTGCCGTCGTTGTCGGTGAAGCCGACGGTGGTGCCGTTCATCCGGGTCTCTTTGAACTTCTCCGACATCACCATGATGCCCTCGTACGTCGTGTTCTCGGGCGAACCGGCGGAGATCGGGATGGTCTTGACGACCTTGCCGTCCTGCGTGACCTTCATCTGCTTGGTCTTCGCGTCGACGTAGGAGACCCGGTTGCGGCCGATGTGGAAGGTGACCGTCTTCTGCTGGACGCCGTAGACGCCGTCGGCGCCCTCGACGCCGTCGAGCGCGAGCTTCAGCGTGACGGTGGAGTTCTCCTGCCAGTAGTCCTCGGGCCGGCAGTCCATGCGGTTGGTGTTGAACCAGTGGCAGACGACCTCCTGGCCGCTGCTGGAGGTGACCGTGATGCCCTTCTGGACGGCGGCCTTGTCGGTGATCGCCTTGTCGAAGTTGATCGACACCGGCATGCCGACACCGACGGTGGAGCCGTCCTCCGGCGTGAAGTTCGCTATGAAGCTGTTGGACGGGGAGACCGTGGTGAAGGAGGCGTTCTCGTGGGCCACGCGGCCTTCGGAGTCCTTCGCGGCCGCGGCGACCTTGTAGGTGGTCGAGCGCTCCAGCTGGACGCTCGGCTTCCAGCTCGTCTTGTCGGCCGACAGCTGCCCGGAGACGGCTTTGCCGTCGGCAGACGTCATCGTCACGCTGGTCAGCGTGCCCTTGCTGACGGTGACGGCCGCGGAGTTGTTGATGGAGGCGTTGTCGGAGCCGTCCTTGGGCGTGATCTTGATGTCGGCCTCGGACGCCTTCTTGGCGGCCGCCTCGTCGGCCTTGGCCTGGGAGGTGTCGCCGCCCCCGCTGCTTCCGGAGGCGCTGTCGCCGCCGCCGGAACACGCCGAGAGCACCAGCACGCCACCGAGCAGTGCGGACGCGACCGCGAAGCCCCTGCGCCGCTTACTGTTCGTCATCACACGCTTCTCCATAGTTGCCGTATCCCCAAACCCCAAGAGCCCCCGTCAACGAACTCCAACGCTCCGACCGGTGCGCCCCGTTCCACATCTACCGCATGTGTGGGGCACGACACGTCCGCCGCGGCGGGTGGTGCGGGTGACGGTCCGTGCGCCAGGTGGGACGACGAAACCCCGGGCGGCGGCTGCCGGCCGGGGGCTCACGGTCCCCGGACCGACGTCAGGCGCTGCCGCCCGCCGGTTCGCTCTCGTCGCCCTCCTCGACATCATCCTCGTCCAGGTACCCGTCCGGCGAATCGGGGTCGTGGTCGATGCGCTCGGCCGACCAGGAGGCCTGCGCGAGCTCGGCCCCCGGCACCTCACTGACCAGGTCGAACGGATCCACGAGGTAGGCCAGGGCTTCCGCGGTGTCTTCCGTCACAGCACTCTCGGCGTGTACCCGCTCACCGGCCGGCATATCGGGGTCGTCCGCGATCCGCTCCAGGGCGGCCCGGGTCAGGGCGCCGGAGTCCTCGATTTCGAGGACGAGTTCGACGCGAAGGCGGACAAAACGTGACGTGTCTTCAGTGCTCATGCCCCGGAGCGTACGACTCATTCCTCCCGTGACTTTCCTGTGACCCTCGCCTTTCACTACCATCGGCCCACACGGCCAATTCGCCAGCGCCACAAGGGGATCGATATTCCGTGTCATCCGCTCGCCGTCCGTTGCTGACCGCCACCGCCGCGGGGACGCTGCTGTGCGCCCTGTGGTTCGTCCCGTCCGCCAACGCGACTCAGGACACCCCTGTCGGACAGCAGCCCTCGGCGGGCACGACGACGCAGGCCAGGGCCGCTTCGGCGGGGGACACGACGGCGTCCGCAGCGGACTCCCGGCTCGCCGACACCGGCAGCTTCGACACGACCCCGTACGTCGTCGGCGGCTCGCTCTTCCTCACCCTCGGCGCGGGATTCGTCGCCTACTCGGTACGCCGGGAACGTCTGGGTTTTTGAACTCGTTTGACGTTCCCTTGGCGAGGACTTCATAGTCCGCTCATGAAGAGATCATCGGGCGCGCGCATGGGCGCCGCGGTTGCCGTGAGCGTGCTGTCGCTCGCCCTCACCACGGGATGCGGCGGGGACTCCGGCGCGAAGGACGCCAAGGCGCCGGCCGGCGAGGACTCCCCGTCCGCCGCGTCCACCGCGGCCGCCGCGAAGGCGCTCGGCGCGGGCGAGCTGGAGAAGCTCATCGTCACGAAGGCGGACCTCGACGGGTACGACGTCCGGCCCGCCGACACCGGTGACCGCTTCGCCGCCTCGAAGGACCAGGTGACGGTGGCGGACGCGAAGTGCCAGCCGATCGCCTACGTCCTGACCGGTTTCGCGCCGGGCGACGAGAGCGCCTACGTCAACCGGATGGTGACCGAGAAGAGCACCAAGCCCACCGCCTCGGGCACCTCGGACGAGGACCTGGAGAACGCGATGGACGGTCTCCAGGACGTGCTGGACTCCACGATGACCATCGTCTCGCTCTCCTCCTACGACGGCGGGGGCGCCGAGGAGACGATGAAGTCCGTCACGGACGCGGTCGGCGGCTGCGCGGGCGGGTTCACGGTCTCGGCCAAGGGCCAGGACACCCAGACGTTCACCGAGGTCGCCGGGGAGAAGTCCTCCGGGACCGGTGACCAGTCGGTGGCCTTCGCGGTGACCAGCAAGGTCGAGGGCGGCACGACCACCGTGCACGCCGAGGTCGTGCGGCACGGCTCCACGGTCGCCACGTACTACACGCTCAGCCTGGCCGCGCTGGCCGGCAAGAAGGACACGTACGACATCCCCGCCGACGTCGTCCGGGCCCAGGCGGCCAAGCTCAAGTGAGCCTCCGGGGCCGTGAGCCCGAGTGACGCTCCAGGGCCGTGAGCCCGGGTGACCCTCCGGGGCCCTGAGCCCGGGTGACCCTCCGGGGCCCTGCCGCGCGGCGGCGGGGCCCCGGCCGGCTCACCGCAGCGGTCCGGTGACCTTCTCGACCGCGGCCACCAGCCGTCCGTCCCGCACGAACGCGTCCGCGGCGGCCAGGTCGGGCGCCAGGAACCGGTCGGGGCCCGGCCCCTGGACACCGGCGGCCCGCACGGCCTCGATCACCGCGCGCGAGGCGGGCGCGGGCGTCAGGCCCTCGCGCAGCTCCACGGCACGGGTGGCGGCGTACAGCTCGATCGCGAGCACGCGGGTGAGGTTGTCGACGGCGGTGCGCAGCTTGCGGGCGGCCGACCAGCCCATCGAGACGTGGTCCTCCTGCATGGCGGACGACGGGATCGAGTCCGCCGACGCCGGTACGGCGAGCCGCTTCAGCTCGCTGACCAGCGCGGCCTGCGTGTACTGGGCGATCATCAGGCCGGAGTCGACGCCGGGGTCGTCCGCGAGGAACGGCGGCAGGCCGTGGCTGCGGTTCTTGTCGAGCAGGCGGTCGGTGCGGCGCTCGGCGATGGAGGCGAGGTCGGCGGCGGCGATGGCGAGGAAGTCGAGCACGTAGCCGACCGGGGCGCCGTGGAAGTTGCCGTTGGACTCCACCCGCCCGTCGGGAAGAACCACCGGGTTGTCGACCGCCGACGCCAGTTCGCGCTCGGCGACCAGGCGGGCGTGGGCGAGGGTGTCGCGCCCGGCGCCGGCGACCTGCGAGGCGCAGCGCACCGAGTAGGCGTCCTGCACACGCGGGGCGTCGTCCTGGTGGTGGCCGGTGAGTCCGGAACCCGTCAACACCGCCAGCATGTTGGCGGCGGAGGCGGCCTGCCCGGGGTGCGGGCGGATGGCGTGCAGCTCGGGGGCGAGCACCCGGTCGGTGCCGAGCAGGGCCTCCAGGGTCAGGGCGGCGGTGACGTCGGCGGACTTGTAGAGGGTGTCCAGGTCGGCCAGGGCCATGACCAGCATGCCGAGCATGCCGTCGGTGCCGTTGAGGAGGGCGAGGCCTTCCTTCTCGCGCAGTTCGACGGGGGCGATCCCGTGCTCGGCGAGCAGCTCCCCGGCGGGCCGTACGGCGCCGTCGGGCCCCTCGGCGTCCCCCTCCCCCATGAGCGTCAGGGCGCAGTGGGACAGCGGGGCGAGGTCGCCGGAGCAGCCGAGGGAGCCGTACTCGTGCACGACCGGGGTGATGCCGGCGTTGAGGACGTCCGCCATGGTCTGCGCGACCTCGGGGCGGACGCCGGTGTGCCCGGAGCAGACGGTCTTCAGCCGCAGGAACATCAGGGCCCGCACGACCTCGCGCTCCACCCGCGGGCCCATGCCGGCGGCGTGCGAGCGGACGATGTTGCGCTGCAGCCGGCTGCGCAGGTCCTGGCTGATGTGCCGGGTCGCCAGGGCGCCGAAGCCGGTGCTGACGCCGTAGACGGGGTCGGGCTTGGCCGCCAGCGCGTCCACGATCCCGCGGGCGGCAGCGAGGGCCGCCACGGCCTCCGCGGAGAGCTCGACCCGGGCGCCGGCGCGCGCCACGGCGAGAACGTCGGACGCGGTGACCCCGGACGTCCCCACCACCACAGTGTGCATATCCATATTCAGGAGCGTACGCAGTGAATTCCGCGATGTCACCAGTGGGTGGTGGGTGCACTCCTTACCCGGGCATCCGGGCAATACCTTGGGCACCCGGCACAGGTCACACGCGGCGACCACGGAACCGGCGGCGCTCGGCCGTCCGCTCCCCGGAGGGCTCGTCGGCCATCCGCACCACGGGGTCGTCGGGCCCTTCCCGGCCGGCGACCACCGGCTGGGCGGCGCGTACCGCCTTGGCCCGGTACTGGGCGGCGTCGGCGAGGCGGAACAGGCGGCGGGCCGAGCCGACCGGCCCGATCGGGTCGTCGGTCGAGGCGACCCCGCAGGCGACCCCCTCGCCCAGCTCCAGCTCGGCGGCCCGGCGGCACAGTTCGCGGGCCGCCTTGACGACCTCGTCGGCGGACGGGCCGACCGCGAGCAGGCAGAACTCGTCGCCGCCGAGGCGGGCGGCCAGGGCGCCGGGGAGCATGGCCCCGCACAGGGAGAGGACCGAGCCGAAGCGTTCCAGCAGGCGGTCGCCGACGGCGTGGCCGCGGGTGTCGTTGACGTGCTTGAGCCCGTTCAGGTCGCACACGACGAGACTGACGACGGTGCCGTCCGCGCGGTGGCGCTCGATCGCCTCGTCCAGCCGCGCGTCGACGGCACGGCGGTTGGCGAGGCCGGTGAGCGCGTCGGTGTAGGCGAGGCGCCTGACCTCCTCCAGACGCTCGGCCTGGGCGATACCGGCGGCGACGACTGCGGCCAGGACGGTGGCGAAGTCGGCGTCACCCGGCCCGAAGAGGGGATCGCCGGCCCGGCGCGCGACGTACAGCTCGCCCCAGGCCCGCCCGTTCAGCACGATCGGCGCGACCACGCAGCAGCCGCGGCCCCGGCGCCGCAGGGCGGCGACGCGCTGGTGGACGTAGCCGGGGCGGCCCCCGGCGGCCGGGCCCTCGGCGGTCTCCACCCAGGCGTTGGGACCGCCGCCGCCTGCCCAGCGCTCGTGCAGGAACTCGGTGATCTCCGGGAACTGGTGCACCGGATAGGACTCGTCGTCCGGGAACTCCTGCTCGCCCTCGGCCCGCTCTCCGACGTTGACGAGAACCCTGAGCCTGCCGAGGTCGCGCTCCCACACCGACAGCGCGGCGAAGCTCCCGCCCAGCGCGCGGCACGCGCCGGCCGCCGCGGCACGCCACGCCTCGCGCGTGCCGTGGGCGGCCGCCATACCCTGCGCCAGCGCCACGACAGCCGCGAGCCGCTTGTCCTCACCCATCACCCCAGGCTAGGGACATCCGAGACGATTAGGGACATTCAATTCGCCCAGCCGCGCCCCGTCCCGGCAACCGGCACTCGGACCCGACCCCCGGCACCCCGCCCCAGCGACCACACCGGGCCGCAACCCGCAGACGGGGGGCCCGGCCCGGCACCCCGCCCCTCGCCCCGGCCCCGGCCCCGGCCCCGGCAGCCGACCGTCACAGCCGCAGCCGAGCACCCGATGCCCGCTGCCCGCTGTCCGCTGTCCGCTGTCCGCTGTCCGCTGTCCGCTGTCCGGAGACCCGACCTCTCGACCCCGGCCACCCGGCGGCCCGGTCACCCCGTCCGGCGACCGCACCCGATCACGCGTCCGCCACACAACGCCCGACAACGGCACCCCAGCAGCCGCCCGCCGCTCCACCGGCACCCACGCCGGGTATCCGCCGCCGGAAACCGGGCCCCGGCCTCGACGACACCGGGCGACGCCCCGGCAGCCGACCGCAGCAGCCGCAGCCGCAGCCGCAGCCGCACGGTCGCTGTCGCCGAACAGGGGCCGGCGCACCCGCCGGGCGGCGGCCTCGGCGGCGGCCTCGGGGTGCCGGGCCCTGACCGAGACGAGGTCGGGGGGCACCCGACGCCCGCTGCCCGGCGACCCGACCGCTCGACCCAGGCCACCCGGCGGCCCGGTCACCCCGTCCGGCGACCGCACCCGAACACGCGTCCGCCACACAGCACCCGGCAACGGCACCCCAGCAGCCGACCGCCGCTCCACCGCCACCCACGCCCGACATCCGCCGCCCGAAACCGGGCCCCGGCCGCCCGCCCCCGTGGCCACACCCGGCGATGCGCCTCATACGCGGGACCAGTCCGGCGTCCCGTCCCGCGCACCGGCACCCGCAGCGGCAGCGGCAGCGGCGGGCCAGGAGACGCCCTGCAGCCGACCGCCGCAGCCGGGGACCCGCTGCCCGGCGGCCGGCGACACGGCTGCTCGGCCCCGGGCGCCCGGCGGCCCCGTCATCCCGTTCGGCGACTGGCGGCTCTGTGTGTTCACTCGCCCGGCCACTGGGGCTTGCGCTTCTCGTTGAAGGCCGCCACTCCTTCCGCACGGTCTCCGGAGAAGGCCACCGAGCGCCAGGCCGCGTCCTCGACCTCCAGGCCGGCCCGCAGGTCGAGGCCGTGGCCGAGGCGCAGTGCGCGCTTGGCGGCCCGCAGGCCGACGGGGGAGTTCGCCGCGATGCGGGAGGCCAGCGCGAGCGCCTCCTCGCGGTCGCGTCCCTGCTCGACCAGTTCGTCGACGAGCCCCAGCTCATGGGCCTCGGCGGCCTCCAGGCGCCGCGCGGTGAAGATCAGCTCGGCGGCCCGTGCGGCGCCCACCCGGCGCGGCAGCAGCTGGGTGCCGCCGCCGCCCGGGATCACGCCGACGGACACCTCCGGCAGCCCCACCACGGCCGTACGGTCGGCCACGATCAGGTCGCACGACAGCGCCAGCTCGAAGCCGCCGCCCAGGGCGAACCCGTGCACCGCCGCGATCGTGGGCACCGGCAGCTCCAGCACACCGGTGTACGCGCCCCGCGCGACGGGCCGCTGGCGCACCAGTTCCGCGTCGGTGAAGGAGTTCCGCTCCTTCAGGTCCGCCCCGACGCAGAACGCCCGCTCGTGCGTCGAGGTCACCACGACCACCCGCACGTCACGGTCGGCGCCCAGCGCCGCGCACGCCCCGGCGATCGAGCGGGCCATCTCGGTGGAGACGGCGTTCATGGCCTTGGGCCGGTCCAGGGCCAGCTCCGCGACATGCCCGACGTCCCCGTCGCCGTGCCGCCGCACCAGCACGAACTCCCCGAACCGCTCCTCGCTCATGACGCCCTCCGGTTAACGCGGGTTAACAAGATACGTCTCGATCATCCCAGCCCAGGCCCGGCGGCGAAAGGCGCACCCGTCGACCCGTTCGAGTGACATACCGCCCGACTCCCACCCCACCGGCCACGGCAGCGCATACCGTTCCCCCGCCACGGCGCACCGGGGGCGGGGCGCGGCGGGGAGGGGCTGCCATGACAGACGCGACGGACACGACGGGCACAGCGGGCATAACGGAGGCGATCGATCCGACGGACGCCGCCGACACCCCTCACCCCGGCTTGCGCGGGCCCTGTCTCCGTATCCGGGGCCGGCACCGCAGACCTCGCCGACGCCGGGCGCTGATCGCCGCCGGGGGCCTGGCGCTGGCCGCCGGCGCGCTGAGCCTCGCCCGCCTGACACCCGACGCCCCCGAGGCGGCCCGGGCGCCGAGCACCGCCACGACCCCGTCGCCCGCCGCCACCACCGCGTCGGCACCGTCGAAGACAGCGAAGCCGTCCGCCGCCGCGCGGGGCGGTACGAGCACGCGGCGGGCCGCACAACCGAGCGCCGACCCGGTACCGGCCTCGGCCACCTCGTCCGCGCCCGTCCCCGCTGCCACGGCCCTCCCCGAAACCACCGACGGCCCGCACCCCACGGCAACGCCCCGCCCACCGGCCACGACGAGCACCGCCCCGCCGGCGACCCCGGCGCCCAGCGGCACCAGCACACCGCCCGCGCCGCAGCCGAGCGCCCCCGGCCTGCCGGACCTGTGCATCCCGGTCATCGGCCTGTGCGTGGACCTGCCCGGCGGCCACGACGACTGACGTCGCCCGCGACCGGCGTCCGTGACCACGCGAGCCGGTCAGCCCGCGAGCCGGTCAGCCCGCGAGTCGTCGGCTCGCGAGTCGTCGGCCCGTCACCCGGGCCCGCCGCTCCGCCGGGTCAGCAGCCAGGGTTCGACCACACCGAGGCCGCGCACCGGGCGCTGCCACATCGGCTGGAGGGCGAAGCGGTACACCGGAGGCTCCTCGCCCTCCTTCTCCGCGGTCGCCGCCGCCTCGGCGGCGGCCGCCTCCGAGGCGGGCGCGTCACCGACCCGGATCAGTTCCTCGGCCAACGCGCTGTCGACGAGGACGGCGTCGCGGGGAGCTATCGACGTCAGGCGGGACGCCAGGTTCACCGTCGTACCGAAGACGTCGCCCATGCGGGTGGTCACGGTGCCGAAGGCGATGCCGACGCGCAGCTCCGGCATCGTCTCGTCGTTGGCCATCGTCTCGATCAGGCGCAGCGCGATCTCCGCGGCGACCCCGGCGTCGTCGGCCGCGTAGAGCACCTCGTCGCCGAGCGTCTTGATGAGCCGTCCGCCGTGCGCGGCGACGAGGTCGGCGGCGGTCGTCTCGAAGGCCTCGACGAGTTCGCCGAGTTCCTCCTCCTCCATCCGGCGGGTGAGGCGGGTGAAGCCGACCAGGTCGGCGAAGCCGACCGCGAGGCGCCGGTCGACCATCTCCTCGTCGTCGGCGGCCTGCACGACCCGGCCGGCGGAGGCGGCGAGCTGGCGGCGCCAGACGTAGACGAGGAACTCCTCCAGCTCGGGCAGCAGCAGCTCGACGATCGGGTACGTCACCTCGGTGCGCGTCATCCCCGGCTCAGGCGGCTCGGTCAGGCCCTCCAGGAAGGAGTCGATCTGCCACTCGGCCAGGCGTGCGGTGGTCTGCCCGGTGGACCGGGCGACCTGCACGGCCATCGCCTCGCTGAGCAGCCCCGCCTCCACCAGGCCGGCCAGCCGCCGCAGGGCCAGCACGTCGGCCTCGGTCAGCGCCTTGGCCTGGCCGATGTCCGCGAAGCCCATGGCCCGCCAGAACCGGGAGGCCAACTCCATGGAGACGCCGGCGCTGCGGGCCGCCTGGAACGGGGTGTAGCGCCGCTCGGCGCCGAGGATGAGCTGTTCGAGACGCAGGGCGAGCGGATCCTCGCCGGAGTCGGCGGCGTCGTGGTCCACCCGGTCGTGCGCGCCCGCGCCGGAGCCCGTGTCGTCGACGGTCACGCCTGCTGCCCTTCCGATCTGTCACGGTCAGGTATCGACCGGCCTCAACTGTACGGCAGGTGTGCGGTAGCTCACTCCCGGCCGGAACAGCGGGAGCCGCGGTCACAGCCGCGCTCGGAGCCGTGGTCACAGCCCCGCACGGCACGTCGGCCGAAGCCGCGCACAGCACAATGACCGACGCCGCGCCCGGCACACCGGCCGGCACCACGCACCGCACACCGACCGACGCCACGCTCGGCACACCGGCCAGCACCGCGCACAGCACACCGCACACCGCACACCGCACACCGGCCAGCACCGCGCACAGCGCACCGCACACCGCACACCGATCAGCGCCGCGCTCGGCACACCGGCCGCGCCCCCGCCCGACCGGGCGCCCGACCAGGCACCCGACGGAGCGCCCGGCCGGGACCCGCGCCGTCACGCCGGTCTGAGGTGCACGATGTCGCCCGCGCCCACCGGCTCCTGCACTCCGTCCGCCGTCGCCAGCACCAGCCTGCCGTCCCCGTCGACCGCCACCGCCTCCCCGATGACCGACCGGTCGCCGGGCAGTTCGGCCCGTACCGTCCGCCCGAGCGTCGCGCAGCCCGCCGCGTACGTCTCCTGCAGCCCCGAGGCCGCCGGGTCGCCGCCCGCGGCCCGCCAGCGCCGGTACCAGTCCTCCAGCGAGCGCAGCATCGCCCGCAGCAGGGGGTCGCGGTCCGTGCTCACCGCTCCGGCCAGCACCAGCGAGCCCGCCTGCGGCACCGGCAGCTCGTCCTGGCGCAGGGTGACGTTGACGCCGACGCCGACGACCACCGCGTCGCCCGCGGCCCGCTCCGCGAGGATGCCGCCGGCCTTGCGTTCCTCGCCGCCGACGGTGACCAGGAGGTCGTTGGGCCACTTGAGTGCCGTGTCCACGCCCGCCGACCGGGACAGTCCCGTGGCCACCGCGACGCCGGTGAGCAGCGGCAGCCAGCCCCAGCGGGCCACGGGCACGTCGCCCGGCGTGAGCAGCACGGAGAAGTAGAGGCCCGAGCGGGCCGGCGCCGTCCACCGGCGGTCCAGGCGCCCCCGGCCGGCCGTCTGCTCCTCGGCGACCAGGACGGTTCCCTCGGCCGCCTCGCCCGACTGCGCGAGAGCGGCGAGGTCGGAGTTGGTGGAACCGGTGCTCCGCACCACTCGTATCTCACGCCACAGGCTGCCCTCGTGCACCAGCCCGCGCCGCAGCGCGGCGGCGTTCAGGGGCGGGCGGTCGAGGTCGGACCAGCGGCTGTCGTCTGCTGCATCGGGCGGCGTCATGCAAGCCACCCTAGGTGTGGTGCACGCCGCACTGCCGATCGAGGGGCACGCCACTACGCTACGGATGAGTAACCGTCCCCCCTTTTGAGCAGGCAGGGAGCCGCATCCCGATGTCCGAGCCGGAAGAGCGTCAAGAGATCGACATCCACACGACCGCGGGCAAGCTCGCGGATCTGCAGCGCCGTATCGACGAAGCGACGCACGCCGGCTCCGCACGCGCCGTGGAGAAGCAGCACGCCAAGG